>DYRK01000003.1:0-2847 GCA_020718785.1 Desulfatirhabdium butyrativorans
GTTCCCAAGCCCCAGCTTGGGAACGCATCTGCGCCCGAAGCCCCGGCTTCGGTCCCCGTCACGGGAAGCTGGGGCTTCCCGGCAAGTGCGTTCCCAAGCTGGGGCTTGGGAACGAGGAGTTTTTCGGTCTGCCGAATTTCCCTGTTTGACAAACAGGCGGTTTATTTTTATACTTTGTCATGGCATTCGGCTTTTTTATATAATGAGGTCAGGGGGAAGAGGTTCGGGGTTCGAGGAAAAGCTGCTCTTCCCCTGACCTCGAACCCCGAACCCCGAACCTCTAAGGAAGTTTTATGAAACATAAAATAAAAGCAATGATTCTTCAGGCAATGTCAGACGCGTATCAAAAAGGTGCGCTGACCTCCTCGGTATGTCCCGATTCTGAAATCGGAGAACCCAAAATTGAAGCGCACGGCGATTTTTCAAGCAATATTGCAATGACCATGGCTTCGGCGCAGAAAACTGCCCCGCGTAAGATCGCGGAAATTCTTGTCGGTCATCTGAATGACGCGGAACATATTCTTGCGAAAACAGAAATTGCCGGACCCGGGTTTATCAATTTTTTCATCAATCCCGCGGCTTGGCATCCGGTAGTCCGGGAAATCCATGAAAAAGACAGAAATTACGGGGCATCGAATATAGGCGCGGGAAAAAAAATACAGGTGGAATTTGTAAGTTCCAATCCTACGGGTCCCCTGCATGTGGGTCACGGCCGCGGGGCAGCCGTAGGGGACAGTCTGGCAAATATCCTTTCCTTTTGCGGCTATGAGGTTCAGCGCGAATATTATATCAATGATTCGGGCCGTCAGATCGGCACGCTGGGGCGTTCGGTCTTTCTGCGCTATAAAGAACTGTTCGGACAAAGCATTCAGTTTCCCGAAGACTGCTATCAGGGCTACTATATCCGCGATATTGCCGCAAAAATCCGAAACGACAAAGGTGAAAGCCTTCTGACTCAGAATGAAGCTGACGCGGTTTTTTACTGCGCCCGTTTTGCCGCCGATCATATTCTTGCCGGAATGCGCGGGGATTTGGAAACCTTCGGCGTCTTTTTTGACCGATGGTACAGCGAACAAAGCCTTTATGATTCGGGCAAAGTGGATGCCGTGATTCGGGATTTCCGCACCCGCGGCATTATTTATGAAAAAGACGGCGCGCTCTGGTTCAGGACCTCGGATTACGGAGATGAAAAAGACCGCGTCGTGGTACGCGCCAACGGTCAGACCACATATTTTGCTTCGGATATCGCTTATCATAAAGAAAAATTCGAAAGAGGTTTTGACCGCGTCATTGATGTCTGGGGCGCGGATCATCACGGCTATATTCCGCGTATGACAGCTGCTGTCGAAGCATCGGGAAACAAAAGGGAACAGTTCAAAGTCATTCTGGTGTATATGGTGAATCTGCTGAGACAGGGTCAGCCTGTGGCAATGTCAACAAGAGCCGGAGAATTCGTCACTTTGCAGGAAGTCGTAAACGAAGTCGGAGCCGATGCCGCACGCTTTATTTTCCTGACGCGTCATTATGAAAGCCCGCTGGATTTCGATCTGGAGCTTGCAAAGAAAAAAAGCAATGACAATCCGGTGTATTATGTCCAATATGTCCATGCCAGAATATCCAGCATCATGGCAAAGGGCAGCGAAAAAGGCATGAATATGTCCGAGGCTCTGAATGCCGCGGATATATCCGAAGGTCTTGCCATGATTAAAGAGCCTGAAGAAATGCAGCTCATCAGACTTCTGTCGCGGTATCCTGAAACCGTGGAATGCAGCGGGGAACTGATGGAGCCCCATCGCATCACCTATTATCTGATGACGCTTGCCTCTGCTTTTCACACATATTATAACAGGCATAAAGTCCTTAGCGATGATCCTGTTCTGACCGCGGGACGGCTGTATCTGGTATTGGCAGTTCAGAAAGTCATACGGAACGGACTTGGGCTTTTGGGTGTGTCTGCTCCGGAAAAGATGTAACCGCGGATAAATGAAAAAAAACGGAACAAACAATCGCCCGGCCGCGGGGGATAATAATGTGCCTCCGGAGCCTTTCCTTTCAAAAGGGATTGTAAGGTGGAGTCTGGCTGCTTTATTTTCAGGCTGGATGTTTGTGCTGGGCATTCTGGTGGGAAGAGAATCGGCCCCGATAATCTTTGATACCAAAAAGCTTGAAAACGAGCTGATTGCATTGAAAAAAGCAGTCATGCAGACAGAGCAGGAACAACTCAGGGTCAGCGGGAAATCTTTGCTGAATCAGCAGAAAAACGATTTGGGCTTGGTTTATCGAGAAGAGCTGAAAAATATCCCGGGAGACAAACCTCAGACTGAGGCGACTGAAACTGCTGTTCCCGAAGTTCAGAGCAATGTCAAAGAAGAGGCTATGATTGAAAAAACGTCTTTAAAAATCAGAAAAGAAGAGCCGGCAGCAAATCTGCCTGAAAAACTTCCTTTGAAAAATAAAAAAGAAGACAGATCCGAAAGGGCAGAATCCCCGGCTTTGCTTAAAAAAGTCGAGAAAAACGAAGCACCTGCAAGAGTTTCCCGGAAACCCGAACCGCCTGCTCCTAAGGAAGAGTCTGAATCAGACAAAAAAGTCATACTTCAGATCGCGTCTTTCAGAAACCGCAACGATGCCGAAGTTATGGTCGCAGAACTCGGACAAAAAGGATATTCGGCATATCTGAGCAGCGGCGAAGTCTCCGGCAGGGGGACTCATTTCAGGGTGATGGTCGGGTCTTTCAAAAGCAGGGCAGAACTCGAAAGTATGAAAAACAGATTGGAAAAAGACAGCTACAATCCGATCATGCTCAGGAGCAGATAATCTGTGCAAAGCGGGTTTCAAACCCGCTTT
>DYRK01000003.1:2947-6301 GCA_020718785.1 Desulfatirhabdium butyrativorans
CTGTGCAAAGCGGGTTTCAAACCCGCTTTACTATGCACTCGAATTAACTGGGCAGCAGGAGTAAAGATGAAAATCACAAAAAACGAAGTCATTCACGTTGCAGACCTTTCACGCCTTGATCTGGATGAGGAATCCATAGACAAGTTCGCGGGTCAGATTGCAAACATATTGGAATATGTAGAAAAACTCGGGCACGCGGATACCGAAGGCGTGGCTCCGACATCCCATGCGATTTTTCTGAGCAATGCGTTCCGCGAAGACGGGGAAATATCTCATTTGGACAGAGATACGGCCATTGCCAATGCTCCTGAAAAAGAGGACGGGAGTTTTGTGGTTCCGAGAGTGATATAAGTGAGAATTGAGAATTGAAAAGTGAGAATTGAAATCGGCCTTTTTTGCTGGAAAATGAGAATATGAAACTGTATGAGTTGACTATAAAAGAAGCGCATGAGCTTCTGAAGCGAAAAGAGATTTCCTCGCAGGAACTGACGCGTGCTGTTCTTGAGCGTATCCATGCTGTGGATGACAAAGTGAAGGCATATATCACGGTGGCAGATGAAAGGGCTATGGAGGATGCCCGGATTGCGGATAAAGCAATTTCCGAAGGCAATATCTCGCGGCTGACCGGTATTCCGCTGGCGATAAAAGATCTGATGACTACCGAAGGGCTTCGCACAACCTGTGCATCGAAAATTCTTGAAAATTTTGTGCCGCCGTACAATGCCACGGTAATCGGGAAGCTGAAAAAAGAACATGCCGTGATTGCGGGAAAGACAAATATGGATGAATTTGCCATGGGTTCTTCTACGGAGAATTCAGGCATACAGATTACTCACAATCCCTGGGACCTGAGCCGCATTCCGGGCGGTTCCAGCGGCGGTTCCGCGGCGGCTGTGGCAGCGGATATGTGTATTGCTTCATTGGGATCAGATACCGGCGGTTCTATCCGGCAGCCGGCAGCCCACTGCGGCATTGTAGGATTGAAGCCCACTTACGGGAGAGTATCACGATTCGGGCTGGTGGCTTATGCCTCGTCTTTAGATCAGATCGGTCCCATGACAAAAGACGTGACAGACTGCGCCATGCTTATGAATGCCGTTGCCGGCTATGATCCCAAAGATTCCACTTCTGTGCCGAAAGAAGTTCCGGATTATACAGCGTGCCTGAAACATGAGGGATTAAAAGGAATGACCATAGGCATTCCCAAAGAATACAGCACAGCCGGATTAGATGCAGATGTGTCGGCGGCTGTGAAAAACGCTGTGCGGAAGATAGAATCCCTCGGCGCGGAATGTATCGAAATCTCTTTGCCTCATACGGAATATGTAGTTGCAGCCTATTATGTGATTGCGCCCTGCGAAGCCAGTTCGAACCTTGCCCGATATGACGGAGTCAAATACGGTTTCAGAGACAAAGAAAAAGGCGATCTCATGCAAATGTACCGAAGCACCCGTTCCAAAGGATTCGGGGCTGAAGTCAAACGCAGGATTATTATCGGGACTTACTGCCTTTCAGCGGGATATTACGATGCTTATTACGGCAAAGCCTCTCAGGTGCGGACTTTGATAATGGAGGATTTTAAAAATGCTTTTGAGCATTGCGACGCGATTGCCTCTCCGGTCACGCCCGCCCCTGCTTTCCGTATCGGAGAAAACACAGATGATCCCCTGACTATGTATCTTTCCGATATTTTCACGCTGTCGGCAAACATGGCAGGAATTCCGGGAATATCGGTTCCATGCGGGTTTTCGGGAGACGGTCTTCCCATCGGGCTTCAGATCATGGGAAAGCATTTCAATGAAGAAATACTTCTGACTGTCGCCTATAATTTCGAACAGGAAACGGATTTTCATAAAAGAAAGCCTATGCTGTAAAAGAGAGGTCGAAAATGGAAGTCATTGCTCAGAACAGTTTCTACACCATCAAGGTTGATAAGAAAAAAAACCGGGTTTACAATATTTTCTCCGGTTACTGGCAAAAAGAATCGGATGTGCCTGATTACTTGAATGACGGTCATAAGGCAATGAAGCATGTCTCAAAAGGTTTTACCTGTCTTACGGATACGGTAAAAATGAAAATTCCGTCCGAGGAAATTTCAAAAGTGCATGTGAAAATGCAGAAGATATATATGGACGCGGGACTCAAAAAAACAGCGGAAATCGTTCCCAGTGCGCTGGTAAAATTAGCAGTCAAACGTCTCTCGGATCAGTCCGGAATGCTTGCAAAAGCATTTGACAGTTGGGAAGAAGCAGAAAAATGGCTGGATAACTAAGGGATTAGTTTTACTCAAAAAGGAATCAAAAATGAAGAAGTTTCAATGGATTAAGATACTGATGCTTGGCATATTGCTTGCGGGATGTTCCGGCGGAGGCGGCGACGATTCGGACGGCTGCAACTGCGACTATGATCCGATAACCGAAGGAAGCGGGCTGGCGATAAAATTTGAGCGTCAGAACGAAAAAGGACCTGCCAATGTCTCGGTGATGTTCAAAGTTGACACCTACAGCGGCACGCCGCTGACTTCGCTGACAATTGACAATTTTCAGATATTCGAAGACGGTTCGCCGATCTCGGTATTCGAAAGTCAGCCTGCGATTATTCCCAAACCCGGGACATTCGAATCTCATACCCTGCTGCTCCTTGATCTCAGCGGCAGTGTGCTGGAAAGCGAAAATCTCTCGGTACTGAAAAGTGCTGCCCGGAATTTTGTCAATGCCATTATGCTCAACAGTTCCGGAGAGTCGGACATGGGGATATGGTGGTTTGACGGAGCGAATGACCTCCATCAATTAGTGGATTTTGTAACAGATACGGACAGACTCATTTCGGGAATCAATGACCTGAATGAGAACATCAGCAAAGATGATTCTACCAATCTCTACGGCTCGGTTATTTCAGGCATAGATAAGCTTCGCGGCAAAGTCGGAACCGGAAACGGGAACGCTTCTATTGCTTCTCTGGTTATTTTTACCGACGGAACCGATCAGGCAGCAAGAAGAACTCAGGAAGAAGCCCTGAAAGCCGTGAATGAGGCAGATGAAAATATCTCTGTTTATACCGTCGGATTAGGCGGAGAAATAGACAAACCCGCGTTGCGGGCTGTCGGCAAAGACGGCTTTTTCTACGCCGATTATATCGAAGACCTCGTGCCTCAGTTCGAAGAAATCGGAAGCAAAATCAGGAAAGACGTAAACAGCTACTATACGCTTGAATACTGCTCTCCCAAACGGAAAGGAAGCCATGATCTGACCATTGCAGTCAAGTATAAAGACGACAGCGGAACAGAACTGACCGGCTCTCTGAAAACCTGTTTCTGTGCAGAAGATTTCACCGGCGGCTGCAAAGTATCCGGCA
>DYRK01000003.1:6401-33633 GCA_020718785.1 Desulfatirhabdium butyrativorans
CTGAAAACCTGTTTCTGTGCAGAAGATTTCACCGGCGGCTGCAAAGTATCCGGCACTTCGAATTGAAATATTCCCGTAGGGTGGGTTGAGCATAGCGAAACCCACCGTTGCACTGTTGACAAAAACGATTTGCAAAATCGTTTTACTACCGATTTCAGTCACGTAGGGTGGGTTGAGCATAGCGAAACCCACCGTTGCACTGTTGACAAAAACGATTTGCAAAATCGTTTTACTACCGATTCCAATCACGTAGGGTGGGTTGAGCATAGCGAAACCTACCGTTGCACTGTTGATAAAAACGATTTGCAAAATCGTTTTACTATCGATTCCAGTCACGTAGTAATTCTTTCAATAAAAGTAATTCTTTCAATAAAAAAGGAAAAGATAAAATGACTATTCAGCCCCAGGGTGAAGATTTGAGAAAAGCAGTCAAATGGGTCTCCGAGGAAAGACAGTCCTTTCCGGGACAGCCTTTAAACATTCTGGTTGAAAAAGCCTGTCACAAATTCGATCTCTCGCCGAAAGACTCGGATTTCCTGATGCGATGTCTCATGGAGCAGGGAAACAAGGAGAAATGTCAGTAGATTGTGTCCAAGATAAAAATACTTCCTGAAATACTGTCAAACAAGATTGCTGCCGGAGAGATGGTAGAACGACCTTATTCTGTAGTCAAGGAACTGGTGGAAAATTCCTTGGATGCAGACAGCACAAGGGTTATCGTCGAGGTGGAAAGAGGCGGCAGGTCTCTTATACAGGTTTCCGACAACGGCACCGGTATGAGTGCCGACGACGCCCTCCTTTCCATCGAGCGCTACGCCACCAGCAAAATCTATAAGGATGCCGACCTGTTTTCAATCAAAACGCTGGGCTTCAGAGGAGAAGCTCTGCCGAGCATTGCCTCGGTATCCCGCTTCACTCTTGAAACAAGAGATCAGGGCAGCAGCGTCGGCACACGGATTGAGATAGAAGGCGGCAAGATCAGGAAGGTTTCCGAAGTGGGAGTCCCGGCAGGCACACTTATCACAGTCCGAGACATTTTCTTTAACACACCTGTCCGCCGGAAATTCCTGAAAACCGTCAACACAGAGATGAGTCATATAGCGGATATGCTTGCCAACATTGCTGCGGGATGGCATCGTGTGCATTTCAGGCTGAATCATAACAGCAGAACCGTCAGGAACTGGACCCCGGTATCCGACCCCGCGGACAGAGTAGCGGATGTTCTCGGAAAGGAGATGAAAAACGAACTTCAGCGGGTGAATGCTTCGGATGAGATATTTTCGCTTTCAGGCTGGATAGCTTCAGCCCGGATCAGCAGAAGTACTTCACGAGGCATCTATGTCTATGTAAACGGCAGATGCGTACAGGACAGAACCGTTCAGCACGCCCTGTTCGAGGGCTATGAAGGGAGACTGATGAAGGGACAGTTTCCGATGGCTGTTCTTTTTATCTGTACAGCTCCGGATCAGGTTGACGTAAATGTTCATCCGAGAAAAAACGAAGTCCGTTTTCTGCAACAGAACAGGATTCACAGTCTTGTCAAAAATGCGGTTTCATCTGTGCTGAACCGTTCAGAACGCAATCTCTTTGACAATCATCCGCCGCCTCTCCGCAGTTATACTCCGCCGCTGCCGACTGAAATTTCGGAACCGTTTTCATATTTCAATCCGCCGCTTCCGAAAATGTCTCTGCATCATGAGGAAAAATCTTTTTTTTCCGAATTTTATCCGACTTCTTCCGAACAGAGTCCTCTGTGGAAGAAAAAGCAGTTCGCGGACTTGAAATTTATCGGGCAGTTTCACGGAACTTATATCATCTGCGAATCCGGGGAAGGATTAGTGCTGATTGACCAACATGCCGCACATGAGCGGATTCTTTTTGAGCAGTTGAAAAACCGGGCTTCGGTCAAAACCCGGCAGACACTTCTGATTCCGGAAACCCTTGATCTGAGCCACACCGAAAACGATATATTGGAAACACTTCTCCCCGCGTTTGAGGAAATCGGATTTGAAATAGAACCTTTCGGGGGAAATACTTCTGTTGTCAAATCTGTTCCCGCACTGCTTACAGGCAGGGAAATCAGGCCCCTGATTACGGAGATTGTCGAAAAAGCAGCAGTCATCGGTCTTTCCGCGGGTATTGACAGAATAAAGGACGAATGTCTCATGCTCATGGCCTGTCACGCCGCTGTCAGAGCCAATCAGGAGCTTTCCGAAAAAGAGATAAAGGCACTCCTGCATCAGCTCGAAGAATGTGAAAATCCTTCGCACTGTCCCCACGGCCGGCCTATATGGATTCAATGGACAACCCGTTTTTTGGAGAAATCATTTAACAGGACAGTCTGAGAGTACATAATAATAAGTGGAGGTTAAATGGAAACAATAGGAATAATATACTCACCATTTGAATCTATCGAGAATATGCCGATACAGCCGAAAGGTGCTGAAAATGTGGAAGGGAAAGTCTGTATCCATGAACCTTATGCAGAAGGACTCAAAGATATAGAGGGGTTCAGCCATATCTATCTCATCTATCCGTTTCATAAAGCCGGGAGAACAAGTCTTATTGTCACACCATTTTTAGATACGACTGAACGCGGTGTATTTGCAACACGTTCTCCTTTAAGACCAAACCATATCGGGATATCAATAGTCAGGCTGATTAAAAGAGAAGGAGTGATACTTACTATAGCAGATATTGATGTTCTTAATGAAACCCCGCTATGGGATATCAAGCCTTATATTGAAAAATTTGATGCTATTGCAAACAGTTCTTCAGGATGGATGAAAGCAGATATGGAGGAAATATCAAAGAAACGTTCTGACTGCCGTTTTAAGTAATGTGACGTGAGTTCGACATAAAAAATGATTGATTTTTTCTCGTTCCCAAGCCCCGGCTTGGGAACGCATCTGCGCCCGAAGCCCCGGCTTCGGTACGTCTCCCGTCACGGGAAGCCGGGGCTTCACCGGCAGGTGCGTTCCCAAGCAGGGGCTTGGGAACGAGAAAAAAATATCAAAGAAACGTTCTGACTGCCGTTTTAAGTAATGTGAGTTCGATGCTTAGAGAGTGTTTAAAAAAGTAGCAGCCAGCCGTTTTTTGTCCCTCCGGGACTTCTGAAAATAGCCCGGCAATTCATTGCCGGGGAGAGTGATTTTGCAGATCACCGGCGGGGCAGGACAGGCAAACCCAGCACATACCGGTTGATGATAATGCCGTGGGATTTGCCGAATGTCAGAATGCTGCCGGGATCGAATCCCTCAGTCAGATAAACCGTTCTGAAATCAGGCAGATCGAGGAGATACAGGATAAAGCTGATATGCCCCGAATATCCGTTGACATCCAATCGCTGAATGTCTCCTATGCTCTTCTTCGCCATTTCACGGACCGGACGGTGAAGCATTGCACCGTCGGGACCGCAGGTTCTGACAGAGTACATCTGCCGGCAGATAAACGGGCGGATATCATAAATCAGACAGGTGCTGTCTTCTTTCAGAAACGGACACGGCACAATTTTTCCATCTTCTTTGTCGCGTCTGTTTTCCGCAACTTTCTCTTGTATGTCAGGAAAACTGCTGATCCGCTCCCGGATAATCAGCCCTTCTGATGTTGTGATATCAATATTTCCGACACCGGTGCAACAATAGGCACAGCCCGGCTTGCAGACAGCATCTTTTTTGTATTTATGCGAGGCGTATTCGAACTGCTCATAAATCGCCTGCAATTTTTCTATGTTCTGTTTGTTCAAGATCATCCGAGACTCCGAATGAAATCATCGGCAGATAAGTCCTTGTTTTTCCAGATATTGCTGATGATATTCTTCTGCACGGTAAAAGGTTGAAGCCCTTGTGATTTCAGTCACAATATTTCTTTTATAAGGGCCTGTTTTATGAAGATATTCTTTGGATGCCCGCGCAGCGGATTCCTGTTCTGCATTGTGACAGAAAATGACGGAACGGTACTGGGTTCCTATATCCGGACCCTGACGGTTCACTGTCGTGGGATCATGGATTTCCCAGAACCGTGTCAGGAGTTGACCGTAAGAGACAAGCGAAGGATCGAATATCACTTCTACGACTTCGGCATGACCGGTTTTATCTGTACACACATCCTTGTATGTCGGATTTTCACGGGTGCCGCCCATGTATCCGGCGGACGTTGACATGACGCCTTTGATCTTGCGGAATGCTGCTTCGACACCCCAAAAGCATCCCGCGCCGAATGTTGCTTTCTGCATTTTCATGTTTCCTTTACTGCCCGGAAAAATAGCAGCTTGCAAAATGATTCTCACCCACAGATGTCATTTCCGGCTCGGTTCTGCAAATATCTTGTGCCGAGGGGCAGCGATTCTGAAAGCGGCAGCCCTCAGGCAAGTCATAAAGACTCGGGACCATTCCTTTTATGACATTCAGTCTCGCTTTTCTCGGTGTTTCTAACCGGGGAATCGAGGAAAGCAGCCCCTTGGTATAAGGATGTCTCGGATTTTGAAATAATTCTGTGACCCCGGCGGTTTCGATAATTTTGCCTGCATACATGACCGCAACATCATCACACATCTCGGCAATGACTCCCATGTCATGAGTGATGAAAATGATAGTCATGCCGATTTCCTCCTGCAACTGCTTCATCAGTTCCAGAATCTGCGCCTGAATGGTGACGTCAAGGGCAGTGGTCGGTTCATCTGCAATCAGAATATCGGGCTTGCAGGCAAGAGATATGGCAATCATTACGCGCTGGCGCATACCGCCTGAAATCTGATGCGGATATTCTCCGAAACGCTTTTCAGGATCGGGAATACCGACCTTTCGAAGCAGTTCCATTGTTTTTTCCCGAACCTCTGCCTGAGACATTGCCGGATAATGAAGCTGAAATACTTCTCCGATCTGCTTTCCGATTCTGTGAACCGGATTCAGTGCAGTCATGGGTTCCTGAAAAATCATGGAGATACGGTTGCCTCGGATGCGGTACATTTCGCCGGCGTCAAGGCTTGCGATATCAGTGCCGTCAAACAGAATTTTTCCGCTCTCGATAACTCCGGCAGGTTTCGGCAGCAGGCGCATGATCGCCAAAGAAGTAACACTTTTGCCGCATCCGGATTCTCCGACAATACCCAGCGTTTTTCCTTTCTTTACCTCAAAGCCGACATTATCCGCAGCCCGGATTCTGCCTTCTTCGGTATCAAAGGCAACCACAAGGTTTTCCACTTTTAAAATAATAGGTTCGGACACTTTGTCTCTCACCTCAGAATGCCCCGATTTCTCTTCTAAGTCCCTCGAATTCAACTCCTTTGTTCCGGACTGTCTCCGGAGTGCAAAAATTGCATTTTTGCTCACAATAGCCGGTGCGGAGATATTCCAATGCCGACCGAAGCGATACTTCTGCCGGGTCTCCCAGCGATCTTGTCAGATCATCGTCAGCATAGCATGTCGGTGAAATGCCTTCGAAATATCCGCCTTCGTCATAGACATTGACCGCTCTGAAATCAATCAGACCGAGATGAATGTCACAGAAATCCCATGCGAATGAATAGCCTACGGGTTTGCCGTGGGTGGTATCTCCGACCGAAACTACTTCTATGAAAGGCTTCAGTCCGTTGATGAGCAGTTCGCTCGCAGACGCGGTCAGGTCTGTTGTGATAAAGATAACTCTGTTTAAATCAAGGGCATTGTTGTTTTCCGACGCGGTGAAATAGCCGGCGGCGTTCCAGTCTTTGTAGTTATCGTTATACAGGTATTTTGCAAATATCTCGCCTTCGGAACGGTCTCCGGCAATCAGGCTTGCTATATATTCGGCCACAGAGACACTGCCGCCGCCGTTATATCTCATGTCCAGAATCAGTTCGTCTGTATCCTGCCACCTGAAATAGGAAAACACGGCATCCAGAGCGGTCTGTGCAGTTCCGGAGAATTCGTTGAAAACCACATAGCCGACCTTCAGGATTTTCCCGTCTTTCACGATTTCATATATGTTCTGATAAAGAAGCGGCTGTATTTTCACCTGACCTTTTTCAAGCCGCACTTTTTTTGCAAAACCGCCTGAGTCCTGAATCCTGAGTTCGACAAGGATGCCTTCTTCATCGGGACCTGAGATATTTCCCCAAAGATCATTATCTTCTATCTCCCGGACACTTTTTCCGTTGATTTCAAGGATTCTGTCATTTCTATGCAAACCGGCTTTGTCCGCAGGGGATTCTTTATAGACAAAGCTTATCCGGTAATCGTCATTTTTATCGAATTTGGACTCGAATCCCAGTCCGGTATAAGTCTCTGATATAATATATGTATAATAAGCCTCCTTCGATGTGATGTAACTCCATCTGTCTCTGTCCTTATATCTCAGCGCTTCAAACAATTCTTCAGGCGAGGCATAGCGCGTATAATCTGTTTCCGGGATTTTGTCGTACCACAGATAACTCTCTTCTTTCATGACTTTATAAACAAATTCATTCTGCTTTTCCACTGAACACTCGGGGTCCGGGGTGCAGCGGTATTCATGGCGGATGTATCGCTTCTCTGTTGCAGTCATGGCTTTCTGATTGTAGAAGCTGTTGTCGGGAAAATCGGAATAAACCTCGATATTCGGCACAGAGACATGGAAGAAATTGACATCTGTCCGTCCCCCTGCATCAAACCAGATTTTGACAAAGAGATCGGGATTGTTTACGCTTCCCCAGTTGACATCATCGGGGCTGGCGTAGAAATATCCCCAGATCACTTTATGCCCGCCGATAAGCATTTCTCTTCCGCCTTCATGCCAGACCGCATCTGCCGGGCTTCTTTCAACCATATTGATGATTGCACCGAGCCTCAGACCGCTGCCTATATAGTATCCCGAAGGATTGCCTGCTATCCAGTATTCCGGGCCCGGATTGCCGTCTTCATACTGTGTTTCCATATAGCTGCCGCCGTTTTCGTAACACTGCCGGATATATCTTTCCGATATGGTTGTGATTCCCTGTCTGTCAGGTATCCCGTCAAAAGGGTAGTCGGAGCAAACTTCTATATCAGGCACTGAGACATGGAAAAAATTGACATCCAAACGTCCGTTCCGGTCAAACCAGATTTTCACAAACACATCCGGGTTTTCACGGTTTCCCCACGTCACATCAGCCGGGCTGGCATAAAAATATCCCCAGATCACCCGCCCGCCGTCTTCAAAACTGTTTTCTCCGCCTTTTCGCCAGACCGCTTCCACAGAGCCTTTTTCCGCAGTATGAATCACGGCTCTGATCCAGAGATCGGAACTGACAAAATAACCCGTGTTCAATCCGGCAGTGTCGGCATAAAGGTTCCCCGCAGACATAATCACTGCGGCAATAAAGACTGATATTTTTTTCATAAGTATTGTCCTTTGCAGGGTGAGTTAAAGTTTTCTGCCCGATTATGAAAATCGGGGCAATGCTCCTGTTTTATTAAAAAAGATTGCTTAACCCGATGCGTATGGGAAAAACCAAGCATGTCTTCCGACAGAGACTCATGCAGCCGCCCGCTCATACAGGTATTTCTGATAGTAGCGTGTGTTTTTGCTGCCGCCCACATCTTCAAACGGAACCCGATTGAATTTCTCCTGCCATTGGTTCCGCACTCCGAATATCTTATTCATGAGTTGATCCGGCTTAGGGAAATAGGCAATCGGACCTTCTTTTCCGGTCTTCATATCTATCTGATAAATCTCTTTGCCATTGCTCGCGAAGGCAATGTCGAGTTTCAGCTTTTCCGCGTAGTTTTTAGCCTGCGCCACGCCTTCACCAACAGCAAGTTCATCGCTTTTTGCTTCGATAACAGCAAGTTTGATGCCCTGATAAACCAGCACATAATCGGCGACCAGCGGTCTGCCGCGTGAGCCGCCGGTCTGGATTCTTCCGGCAGTAATGGGATATTCCCGCAGGATTTTCGAATCAGCGGCAACACCCCAGCCGCTTGCTTTCAGCTTGGGATCAATAAGTTCTGCTCTGGTATCGGCTTCGTTCATGGCTTATCTCTTTAACTTTCATCGAAAGTTTTCCCGAAATGCTCGGAAATGCTCGCTTGGGATTGACAAATCCCAAGCATTTTCGGCGGATTTGTCAATCCGCCGGAAGCAGTCGGGGTATTTTCGATCTACTGACTTTGATAAAACGATTTGCATATCCTCTCGTTCCGGATCGCCGAAATGCCAATTTTATAAGATAGGTTCGGCGCAGTGCTAAAATTTCATTTTAGCACTCCTCCCTTTATTGAAGTCATATAAGGCTTGTAAAAATTCACTATCTCCTGAAAAACCCCTATGATTTCATCAACATTGCTGATGTAGTATTCCTCACTGTCCAATAAGAGCTTTTCATCCTGCAATTTTAAAAAACGCCATTCAGCACCTGTTGTAACACATCCGAAGATGGTTTCAATATCCTTATTCCTTTTCTGATTGAAAATACGCGAGCCTACCATCTGCGATGCACACTGTCCCAATCCTGCTTCTATATCCTGTTTTTTGGCTTCGACAATACAGAAAACAGGAATATCAATAAATTCTGTTATTCTGCTTAATGAAAGAACAAAATCGCATTCCCCGGTCAAGCCTTTTTTCCTGTCAACATCCAGATTCACCCCTGAATGAATACTGAACAGTTCATTATTGATATCCTGAATTTCCAATAAAATAGGCATTACAATCAGTTCGTTGCGTATTTTTTCCGACCCGGACGGAAGTGCGATTTTCAAGCCTTTTGCCAATATTTTGGAGTAGGAATCACTCATACATATCGGCTTTATATTTTCAAATAACGGAATTTTCAGGAATTCCAATGAAAAAGCATAAATGACTTTTTCTAAGGTGAATTTTTTATATGACATAATATGTTACCTCACCGATGTTCCCAAGCTCCGGCATTGGAACGCCCGCCCGACTGATAACAAAAACAATATAGCGGACAGCCGTACCCGGCTCTGATATTTTCGGCAAAATGCCTTCGATCATTACCCGTGCGGACGGCTCTTCCAGCAAAAAGACAAGTTCTTTCACAGCGGATCAGCCCCCTCAAAAAAGCCCTGCCGCCAAAGATATCCGAGTTTATCCCCGTCATTCATGTATATCCTGATTTGCTCGTCTTCACTCGCCCGTCTGACAATGGTGTATCCCTTTTCTTTTTTCAGCCAGAAAACTTCCTCAAGCTCGCAGCCGTTTAAAAAATCAGGGGAATGAGTGGACACAAAAACCTGACCGCCCTTGTGTGCATAATCCCTGAATTCTTCAGCAAGTTCGGCAAGCAGTTTGGGATAAAGCTGATTTTCCGGTTCTTCCACGCATAGAAGCGGATGAGGTTTCGGATCATGTAGTAGCACTAAATATGCAAACATCTTGATGGTTCCGTCAGAGACATGCCGGGCAAGAAAAGGGTCTTTGAAATCGCCGTCTTTGAATCGCAGCAATACCCGTCCTTCTTCGGTGATTTTCGAATCTACTTCACTGATTCCGGGAACCCGCTGTTTCAGTTTTTTAATAATTTTTTTGAAAATATCAGGGTGTCTTTTATAAAGAAATTCAGTTACCAGAGCAAGGTTTTCTCCTTGTTCGGACAGATGTTCCGCATAACCCGATTCTCTTTCCGGTCGTGCCTGCTGGATATGAAAGTCGGAAATATGCCAGTTTTCAAGCAGATCACCCAATGCCTTGCTTGCAGGAAATTTTTCGAATTGCGCCAAGCCTTTCAATGCAAGGATATCCGGTGATTTCAATTCCTGCTCTTCCCGTTTCAACTCTTTATGCTCAGTCACTTTGTCCGGTTCATTGATAACCGCCTGTCCTTTGCCTCTGGAAAAATCAAGAAATCGCCACGGCTGTCCTTTGCTGCCTCTCCGGTATTGCAGAATTTCTTTTTCTACAATAGGGCGACCGTCAATCTCATTGATTTGTAAAGAATAAGTAACCAACGGTGATTTATCGTCTTCACGGAATTTCAATTCTATTTCTATGGGTCCGTCGGAACTGCGGCTTCTTACTTCCTGAAATCCTTTGCTGCCGCCCTGTTTGGTCAGTGCAACATGCACATTGTCTGTCAAAGCGTCTTTCAAAAAGCTGAATACATTAAAAAGCGTTGTCTTGCCGGAGCCGTTTGCGCCGACAAAAACGCACATTCTGGGAATTTTTTTGATTTCAACATCTTTGAATGTCTTGAAGTTTTTTAAACGGATACTCTCTATTTTCATAAGTCACACTACCCCTCGTTCCCACGCTCCTTTCCTCCTCATTCCCACGCTCCGGCGTAGGAACGAGTAAAACGTCAATTCCATTAAGTCAAGATGGAGGAGTGCTAAAATGAAATTTTAGCACTACGGATGATGCAGTGAAAATCAAATTCTGGAAATCTATAAATCACCGTCAAACGCCTTCTGCAATATACTTTTTTTCAGTTCTTCCAAATCGGCGATTTTCCGGCGATAAATTGTTTCAAGATTTTTTGTCTGCTCGGATAGTGCGTCGAGTTTGGCGGCAATACATTTTTGTTCTATCAGCGAAGGCAGCAAAATTGGAAAAGTAACAATATCTCTTTGATAAAGATGGGGAGTAGTAGCTCCCATCAATCTTGATTTAACGATACTTTGAAAAAAAGGACTAAGAAGATTATAATAAAGATACTTAGTAATTATATCTTTTTTACAGCGAATAAGTAAGAGTGAAGAATTTATAGTAGCTAAATCTGGCAGTTTAGGAACTATCCCTAATTTACCAATTCCTGCCCCATCTTTGCAAATTAAAATATCTTCTTCTTGAAGCATTATCTCTGGACTTTCATTATATCTATCTCGGCTAATATGAAATGCGTCTCTGAAATCTACATAGTCACCATAATTCAAAGAATGGACAGATAAGAACAAAGGTCCCTCTGATGTATATTCCTTTGCTGTTAAGCCCTTCCAACCAATTCTTCCCCAAGTATTTGCAACTTCCCCCAACTTCTTCTCTTCCCATCCCTCGCCCTTATCAGCAAACACATTCTGCAAATAACTCTGAAAAAGTTCTTTGGAATTTTGCAGATTCCTTTCAGCGTATCCTTTTGCCGTGGCTATGGCGGAAAATGCCTTATCCAAAATGGCAACGATGCGCTGTTGTTCGTCAAGCGGGGGAAGTGGGATTTCAAGATTTTCGATTTCCGATTTATTAATTGATGCGAAGACAGCCCCTTCTCTGCCGCTTATTGTCTCTTGCATAGATGACAGACAGTAAAACAAATAATCCGGAATTATATTTTTACCAGCTCTGATTGCAGCAAGACCTCTTCCGATACAAATTTTTTCGGTAGCAAAATTAATAGGCCCGACCGGCGCTCTTACAGACATAAGAATATCGCCTTTAACAGCTTCCTTTGTAATTTTGCTTGTCCAAGTTGTCGGCTTCCCGATATATCGTTCTCCAAACTCTTTTTTCCCTTGATAAAATGGCAATCCGTCACCTGATTCATTATAAAATCTGCCTTCGGGAGATTGACCTGCTATAACGGTACAAACATCTCCCAACTTCTTCATTTCCCATTTCTTCTTCATATCAACTCCGAAACCGCCTTTAAAATTTTTGCACTTTCTTTATCCAATGCCTTAATCTCATTCAGAATTTCTTCCGGTTTACGCAATGCGGCATCCTCTTTTTTATTCGGATTCTTCACCGAAAGATCATAAGAGCTTTTATCCACATCCGCAATATTCAGCGACCATGAATTTTCAGAATCCGCTTGGGTCTTTTGCAATTTCACAAACTCTGCAAGATCATCCTCGTTCAGCGGATGAGTCTTGCCGAGATTTCTGACTAAATTAAGCTGATAAAACCAGACCTTGCGTGTCGGCGCACCTTTTTCGAAAAACAGCACTACGGTTTTCACTCCTGCGCCGCTGAACACACCGCCGGGCAGATCAAGGACAGTGTGCAGATTGGAGCTTTCCAGCAATAACTTACGCAGACTCACAGAGGCATTGTCGCTATTGCTCAGAAAAGTATTTTTGATAACAACACCGGCTTTGCCGCCTGCTCTCAGAATTTTGATGAAATGCTGTAGGAACAGAAAAGCGGTTTCCCCGGTTTTGATCGGAAAATTCTGCTGAACCTCTGCACGCTCTTTGCCGCCAAACGGCGGATTGGCAAGGACAATATCGTAGCGGTCTTTTTCCTGAATATCGTCGAGATTCTCTGCCAGCGTATTGGTATGCACAATATTGGGGGCTTCGATGCCGTGCAGAATCATATTCATAATTCCGATGATATAGGCAAGCGATTTCTTTTCCTTCCCGTAAAATGTTCTTTTCTGAAGAATTTCAATATGCTTTGTCATACTCTTTGCGGCATTGAGATATTCGAATGCTTCTACCAGAAAGCCGGCAGAACCTGCGGCGCCGTCATAAATTTTGTTGCCGATAACAGGTGCAACTACCTTGACGATAGTTTTAATCAAAGGACGCGGCGTGTAGTATTCGCCGCCGTTTCTGCCTGCATTGCCCATGTTCCTGATTTTGTCTTCATACAGATGAGACATTTCATGCTTTTCCGCATGAGAACGGAACCGCAGTTCGTCAATCAGATTGATGACTTCACGCAGATTGTAACCGCTCTGAATCTTGTTTTTCAGCTCGCTGAATATCTCGCCGATCTTGTATTCGATGGTGTCCGCACTCTCCGCCGAAGTTCTGAACTTTTTCAGATAGGGAAACAGCTTCTGGTCAACAAAATCTTTCAGATCATCGCCGGTCAGTGCCTTATGATGATCTATTTTGCCGTCTTTGCCTTTGGGAACCGCCCAGACTTGCCATTGATACTCGGACGTCATAATTTCTTTATATGGTTTTCCGGCAAGTTCTGCAACTGTTTTTTTGTCCTTTTCCAGATCATCGAGATATTTCAGGAACAGAATCCATGAGGTCTGTTCCACATAATCCAACTCGGTTCCGCAGCCTGCATCTTTGTGCAGAATATCGTCTATATTTTTGAAGGTCTGTTCAAACAAAGCAATTTTTCCTTTTTTTTGTAGAGACGCACGGCAGTAAGGATGCACAGCCGCAGAAGGTTCCCCGCAGACATAATCACTGCGGCAATAAAGACTGATATTTTTTTCATAAGTATTGTCCTTTGCAGGGTAAGTGAAAAAAACCGCGCCTTGATGCCTTCTGACGCAGAGACTCAGGCAGGCATCCATTAATGATAAGCCGCGGGTGTTTTGTGAGAAACGGGCAGCGGCTTTTCAATTCTCAATTCTCAATTTCAATGATTTGACTTGCAAAAATCCGAATCTCCGGGTATCATAAGGGTTCATTAAAACTGACAGAAAAGGAAGTTTATGGCAACCTGCCCGGATTGCGGAAGAAAAAACCCCGATAAAGCCAAAATCTGTGATAATTGCGGCGCGTTCCTGAAACCCGGAAAAATACCGGTGTCTTCCGGCAAAGCTGCCGCGCCTGCTGCTGTTATCCGGCAGCCTGCGGCCGGTCCGCAGAAAGTTATCATAACAGATATTCAGATACCGTTCTGGTCCATGGTCATGTTTACGGTCAGATGGGTCATTGCCTCTGTGCCTGCACTGACTATCGTGGCACTGCTCATCCTCCTGCTGATCTCCGTTGCCGGGGGACTGTGGAATTTCATCACCATGTTTTTCGGCAAATTTATTGTGTTGTGAGTTTTACTCAAAATCCATGCCTGAATTTTCCGATCTGCGAGGTTGCCTCCACAGTCTGATCCCCCCCGGCGCGTTTTGCCTCGTACATGGCAAGATCGGACCGCTTGATAAACATATCCGCCAGTTCCTCCGTTCCGACCTCTGCCACGCCCAGACTCAATGTGATCCTTTTCAGACCCGCGCCTTCAAAGACCGAATCATAGGACCATCGGGAATTGAATTCTTTTCGGATTCTTTCGGCAGAAGAAAAGGCTTTGGGCAGATCGGTCTCAGTCAGAATCACCATGAATTCATCACCGCCGTAGCGGAACGCATGATCCGAACTCCGTAACCGTTCCCGCAGAATCTGCCCCACCATCCGGATAATGTTGTCCCCTTCAAGATGCCCGAGTTTGTCATTGCATAATTTGAAATTGTCAATATCAAAGCAGATCAGGCTCAGGGGGCGGTCATAGCGCCGGCTTCTGTCCATCTCTTCGTTCAGAACCGTATAAAAATGACGCTGATTGTTCAGACCGCTGAGACTGTCCGTGATCGAAAGTTCGCGGAGCCGCGATTCCCTCTGCTTTCTGGCAGTCAGATCATGGAAGAATCCCACACTGCCGATCTCTTTTCCTTCCTCAAAAATCAGAGCAGCCGAAAGACGGATCGGCACGTTCTGTCCGTACCGCGTGGAAACAGCGGCTTCAAATCCTTCCAACTGTCCGACCTCTCCGAATTCGCTGCTGTAAAGTTTTTTCTTGATTACGCGGGCAGATTCCTGCGGATGATACAAATCGGATATGGGCATCCTTCCGATAATTTCTTCGCCCGCGTATCCTGTGAGCTTTTCCGCAGCCCGGTTGAAAAGAATAATGGTTCCGTGACGGTTCACGCCGATAATCCCGTCAGGGCAGAGAGATATCATTTTGTTGAGAAAATTTTTTTCTTTCAGAACCTCTGTCTCGATCTGTTTTCTTTCCGTAATGTCACGGACGACCGTATAGGTTCCCTGATATGATTTTTCTTCGTCAAAAATAGGTACGGATGAAACCTCCATAAAGAGTTTCCGGCCCACCCGGTTTGTGTGTTCGACCTCATACCGGTCTTTTTTGCCTGTTTTCCATAAGGCGACATGCTTCTCCACCGAAGCCCGGTCTTCAGGGGGATAGATATCGTATATGCTTTTTCCGATCAGTTCTGCCCGGTCATATCCCAGAAGGGAGCAGAGGGACCGGTTGACATAGATAACCGTTCCCTCATTATCAATGACCCGGACGCCGTCGGCAATGTTTTCCAGTATATCCTGACACGCGTTGAATGATATGGTGTTCATTTGTCCTTTTCCTCATAGGAGTTACGCAGTTGCATGATTTTTAACCGCTGATGGACGCCAATAAACGCCGATTAATCAGGAAAATAAATTCAAGTGCGTAAGTCCTACCTCATATCCGGAGGAGTGCGGAAATGAAAAATAAAAGCCTCTCCGCATGTTCCGGGGAACCGCACGGGCAAGGGAAATATTTATGCTATCTGCCGGTAATTTCGTCTAATATACTGATTATTTTATCAATATTCTGGATATGGTATTCCATGGTATCAACATATCCTGTATTGCTGTTCTCCAGTTTCAGAAATCTCCACAGCGTGCCTGTTGTCACAATGCCGTAAACTGCGGCGATGCCGTTTTTTTTAAGAATGTTGAATCTCATTGCCGCAATCATTCCCGCCATGCACTGAGGGATCCCTCCGATAATATTGTCGTTTTTGGCTTCGGCGATCACGATTACCGGCGCGCTGAGAGCAAGCTGTTCTTCTGATTTGGAAATGATATAATCACATCTCCCGTTCAGACCTTCCTTCGGGTCAACATTGAACTCCGCGCCTGAAAACAGACTGATTTTTTTCTTTGATTTCAGCTTGAATTCAACCAGCACCGGGGAAATAATGAGTTCCGAACGGGCTTTTTCGGTATTCATCATCGTTGCCAGCGGAACATATCTCCTGAGCAGTTCCGGCAGCAGTTCGGGGACAGGGGAAGGCCGGGGATCGGGAAAAAGAACAGTATTTTCGATCAGTTGTATTCCGAACTTTTCTTTCAGCAACTCCACAGTAAAATCACTGTAACTCAAAGGCTTCCCTCTGTAAAATATCTTGCAGAAACAGTCTGTTATGCTCCGAAATATCCATTATATGAACAGCTTTCAGTTTTTACAGCCTGTCTCTGTTTGTTTATGACAGATACATATTTTTTATTGACATACGGAAAATAAACAGGAATTTGATTTCTGTACGGGAAGTATATTATCGGACACGGAAATGAATGTCAAGCCTAAATCGGCAGCAATTCTAATTTTGGATTTTGGGCAGTCCTGCACAAGTAGTGATGAATTTTATTCAGTTTCTGACTAAAATTTATTTCATCTCCGATTGCTGCCGATTCTGACAGAGTGCATAGTATAGAAATACTTTTTTTATGTTTTTCTCCGGTTTTAAGAGAAAAGTCCTCTTTCAGAAGTGATTTTCCGGTGTTAAGAAAACACTTCTCCTTTAAAAACAATATCCGGTATTAAAAAATGTCTCAATTTTTTATCGGGAAAGGGAAGCATTATAATAAAGCTTCGGCTTGGCACCGATACTGACCTCATAGCCTTGATAATTTCCGATTTTTAATCTACAGATGTTCAGATATTAATTTTCAAAAATTGCATAGTATAACATATTGAAAATATTAGATACATATCTTTCAGTTTTTGTAATTGATTATCTGAACATCTGTAACAGGGAATCAGGCAGTTCCAAAAATTCCGGCGTCCTCCCGCTGACCGTTCCGGGGAGCAAACGGGACGATTGTTCCGCCTGATTTTTTCCTCGACGGCATGTCTCTTACCAGTCATAGAGAATTTCCCAATGACTCCCGAACGGCTCGTCGTTCTGACTGTAGCGGTAGGACATGGTTTTTCCTGTCCCCGGTCCTTCGGAGGAATCTTCCTTCCAGAATCTCAGATGAATAGCCGGAACCCTGTCTCTGCCTGATGCCGGTTTCTCAATCCAGATCTCCTTTTCCTCGATAATTTTCCATACGGTTCCGAATGCCTTGCTTGCCACACGTTCTCCGACTCGCGGCAGTCCGTGTTTTTCTCTGAGGTCTCTGAATTTATAGACAGATGTCTCACCGTAATCCAGAATTTTTTCTCCGGACAGAATAATTCCCACAGCCCCGAGCGGTGCTGTCAGCAGGATAGAGAGAACCGCAACCGCGAGAATCACTTCTCCGGAACCTACGCCTGCTGCAAGGGGAACCGCGCCTATGGCTGCCTGAACCGTGGCTTTGGGAATATATGCGATCACACAGAAAATTTTTTCTTTCCAGTCAAAACCCGATCCTGTCAGCGACAGGTATGTTCCGATACTACGAAAGATAAGTCCCGCGAAAATGACTGCCGCTCCGGCCAATCCTGCATACCAGGCCACTTTGATATTGACCTGCGCGCCCACCAGAACAAAAAGCAGAAGCTCGGCAAAAACCCATAATTTCTTGAGCTCCTGTGAAATGATATGGGCAACCGGTTCGGATTTTTCCAAAATGATAAAACCTATTGCCATCACTCCCAGCAGACTGGCAACCGGAACCCATTTTTCAACAGATGTTTCTATCCAGGTCAGCAGAATCGCCATGCCCAGAACCGCCAGCGTCCGTTTCGGGGGACGCCAGTCACATTTTGTAAAAAGACGGCAGAGAAAATATCCGGGAATGATGCCCACGAGAATTCCCAGAGCAACAGAAACAGGAATTTCAGCTAATTTTGCCCATACATTGACTGATCCTCCGCCGTACATCCCCAGAAATATAGTGAAAAGAACGATAACAAACACATCGTCTATGGATGATGCGGCAAGCACCAATGTAGGAATTCCTTTTTTTACTCCTCTCCCGCGGTCCATAAAATCAATCATCAGAGGAACCACTACTGCCGGAGAAACCGCGCCCAGAATTGCGCCCAGCATAGCAGCTTCAAGATAGCTGATATGCAGCCATGCATGAGCTGCGAGCATTACGCCGATAATTTCAAACATTGCAGGAACACAGCTCATAAGCAAAGCTGCTCTGCCCACACGGTGAAGCGTGTCCCGATGCAGTTCAAACCCGGCGCGAAGCAGAATCACAATCAGGGCAATCTTGCGGAAATCTGCCGACACAGCCATCATTTCCGGCGCCATGAGATTGAACATATAAGGTCCGCAGAGAATACCCGTGATAAGCATTCCTACCAGCCCCGGAATTTTGATCCGGCGAAAAACATAATCCGCTGCCAGTCCGAAAATAATAATGAACGACAAACTTACAGCCATTGCCTCATCCTCCTTTGTTTTAAAAAAACAGGACAGAGATTTCTGCTTTTCGAAAACAGAAAACCCTCTTCAGCCGACACAGGGTTTTTATAAAACAAAAAACCCCGCTCGATCTCGCCAAGCGGGGCAGTAAGCCTTTTTTACAGATACTTCTACCCCTCTTTGCGGTAGAAGTCATCAGTCCTGTTCCCTGTAAATAAGGGAACAGGACAGTTCAGGCAGACTTCATTGCCTCTTACAATTTTGAAGACACTCTATGATACTTCATTTTTATCTGTCAAGAAAAATCTGCTTTTGCAGATTTCATGCCGTAAAAAAAATGAACTTCAATTGATATACTGCCCACCGGCATAATCTGCGCTTTTGAACGCTGCCGTAAAACGCCCCTGCTTAAAACAGACGCAAACCGTTTCTCCGCAAAAACGATTTGCAAAATCGTTTTACAGAAGCGCAGATTATGACAGCGGAAAGAATATTAACCACTAATCCACAATTTTTATCCTGTCAATATATTTTTTGGGAGATGTGCCCAAACCTATCTTATAAAATCGGCATTTCGGCACTCCGGATGAATCGTTTTCCCGCTTGACTTAATGGCAGTGACACTTTGCGTGGGAACGAAGACGTTCTGCGTCCCGCAGCGACACCGGAGTGCGTTCCACGCCGGAGCGTGGGAACGAGGGAGTATCAGAAGCCGCGGAATCAGGAAATATGCTTCACGGATAAAAATTTTGAGAAAAAAATGTCTGTTTTCTGAAAAAGACTTGATAGCGCGTGAATGTTGTGTTTTAATCAGGAAATTATACTGCCCCTCGGCATAATCTGCGCTTTTAAAATCCGCCGTA
The DNA here is from genome assembly GCA_020718785.1 of Desulfatirhabdium butyrativorans. Classification (GTDB taxonomy): domain Bacteria; phylum Desulfobacterota; class Desulfobacteria; order Desulfobacterales; family DYRK01; genus DYRK01. Next base: position 25,212 of record DYRK01000003.1, read on the forward strand.
AAACGCCCCTGCTTAAAACAGACGCAGACCGTTTCTCCGCAAAAACGATTTGCGTCTGTTTCAGCCTAGGCGTTTTACATAAGCGCAAATTATGACGGCGGCAAGAAAAAGCGGGCGGAACTGTGCCGGGAAAATTCAAAGGGCTTGCATTCGGGAAGGCTTATGTGATATAAAAAAACGGTCCCGAAGTCGGGAAAAAAGCATCTTTATGTGCCGGAACTTTCAGGCACACATATTCACGATAATCAACAAATTACAGGGGAGGAAATATAAAATGGATAAATGTCCCAAATGCTGTTTTGAGCGTAATCCGGGAGATAAGAACTGTCCCCAGTGCGGCGTGATCTATGAGATATATGACTACTATCTTAACCAGCGGAAGCTTGATGAAGAAAAGGAAAAACAGTATATCGTCTGTCCGAGCTGCGGAACGGATGTTCTGAAAAATTCGGCGGTCTGTCCCAATTGTGAAGGTCTGTTATGTTTTGATTCTGCAGCGGCTTCATACGAAGAACGTCTTGAAAGACTCAAAACTTACAGTTTCGGTCAGACGGTCTTGCGGGAAAGGGAATATTTTTTTGAAAAAATTTATACCGAACAGGAGATGAATCCTCAAATCCGGTATTTTGCCCTGTATTCGCTCCTGTTTTCATGCACTTACGGTCTTGTTCTCGGTATGTTCGCGGGCAAAATGCAGATTATGGCAGCGTTTATAAAAATTCCCCTGTTATTGTTCGGAACCCTGGGGATATGTCTGCCCGCACTTTATCTGCTTAATATTCTTGTGGGATCCAAGCTCTCTTTCCGGCAGACCCTGACTTTGCTCCTCGGTTCCAACTATCTGATGAGTGTTTTTCTTGCATCCTTATCGCCGATTCTTTTTTTCTTTATTATCTTAACGACCGCCAAGAGATTTATAAGCATCCTGAATGTTATCATATTCTGCATAGCAGGCTTTTTCGCGCTGAGACTGATAAAAGGAGGAATGCGGTACCTGACGGTAAGAAGCGATTACAGCCCGAAATTTTTTATCATAGAAATCTGGTTTATGATTTATGTCATGGTAGGAATCCAGTTTGCATGGATACTGAGACCTTTTATCGGAGAAAAAGGGGAGAAGTTTGCATTTTTCCGAGATATAGAAGGAAATTTCTATCTGGCAATCTCCCAGATCATATCGGATTTTTTCAGATAGCCGGGACTTTTTTCAGTAAGAGATAGCTCCTGTCTGGCCGCAAACCAAAGTTTCACTCGGAGAAGAGCAAAGAGACAGAGATGAACTTTGCGGTCAGACAGCGCGGGAAAATGGAATGCTGCAAAACAAAAAAGGGTTACAGCATAATTGCTGTAACTCTTCTGATTTTTTGTGGTGCGCCCGGCAGGATTCGAACCTGCGGCCTACGGATTCGTAGTCCGGCGCTCTATCCAACTGAGCTACGGGCGCATTGCCTGATACCATCTGCTGAAATCTGGATGTCTTTTATGCCATATAAAAAGAAATGTCAATCATTAAATTTCTTTTTTTTTGATCCGCGCCGATCATTCTGATATTATTGATTTCATGAATACAAACGATATGGATATGATGCTTATTGCATTGACGGAAGCTGAAAAAGCCGGGCAAAAGGATGAAGTGCCGGTTGGCGCGGTGCTGGTTTCCCAAGCAGGCGAAATTCTTTCCGCATCACATAACCGGACCATCGGGCTTTCGGATCCGGCGGCGCATGCCGAGATTCTGGCTTTACGCGAAGGTGCCGGAAAAATTCAGAATTACAGACTGCTGAATACCACCCTCTACGTCACTGTGGAACCCTGCATCATGTGCATGTCCGCGATAATTCACGCCAGAGTGTCGCGGGTGATTTTCGGCGTGGAAGATCCCAAATGGGGAGCCGCGGGGTCTCTTTACGATTTTGCCAATGATCCCCGATTGAATCATCACCCGGAAATCATCCGGGGAGTATGCGGGGACGCGTGCAGAAGCCTGATACAGAATTTTTTCCGCGCAAGACGGAAATCCGTTGCAAGAAATCAGATTGTGTTATAAAAAAACTCCTTTTGTAAAATGATTTTGCAAATCGTTTTACGGAAAATTCGGAAAGTGCAGATTTGTAAAACGATTTGCAAAATCGTTTTACAGAAAACAGGGAGAATAGATTCGTGTCAAATATTGTGATTATCGGAACTCAGTGGGGGGACGAAGGCAAGGGAAAAATTGTGGACCTTCTGGCAGAATTTGCCGATATCGTGGTGCGGTTTCAGGGAGGAAACAATGCGGGACATACCATGGTAGTCAACGGCGAACAGTTCATCAGCCATCTGGTTCCTTCCGGGATTTTACAGCAGAAAACCTGCATGATCGGAAACGGAGTCGTGGTGGATCCCGCGGTGCTGGTAAAAGAAATAGAATATTTAATCGCCCGGGGCATTCCCGTGGGACCGGACAATCTTAAAATCAGCGAAAAAGCCCATGTGATCATGCCCTATCACAAAGCTGTTGATCTTGCCCGTGAAACCATGAAAGGGGACAAAAAAATCGGAACCACGGGGCGCGGCATAGGTCCGTCGTATGAAGACAAAGCCACCCGCATAGGCATACGCTTTGCCGATCTTATTGATCCGGAAATCTTTGCGGAAAAGCTGCATTCTGTTTTGGATGAAAAGAATTTTTATCTGAAACATTATCTTTCATCTGAAACATCAGACGCGGCTGCTATTATTGAAGAATACAGCGATTATGCCAAACGGCTCGCGGACTATATAAGCGATATTTCTTTTGAACTGCATGAAGCAGTCAAAGCCGGAAAACAGGTGCTGTTCGAGGGCGCGCAGGGAACCCATCTGGATATTGATCACGGCACTTATCCCTTTGTCACTTCTTCCAATACGGTCGCGGGGAATGCCTGCTGCGGTTCGGGCTTGGGACCTAAAGACATTACAGGAGTTATCGGCGTAGTAAAAGCCTACACAACCCGTGTGGGCAGCGGACCTTTTCCCTCGGAACTCTTTGATGACATCGGAGACAGGATTCAGAAAAAAGGTGCGGAATTCGGCGCAACCACCGGCAGAAAACGCCGTTGCGGGTGGTTAGACACGGTTATTTTATGCAATGCCGTGCGTCTGAACGGTCTCACAGGTCTGGCTGTTACCAAGTTGGATGTTCTGGGCGGTTTAGACAAAATCAGTATCTGTACGGGTTACGAATATAATGGAAAGATTCTGAAAGAATTTCCGGCAAGCCTGAAAGTCCTTTCCGCGTGCAGACCGGTTTATGAAACTCTGCCCGGATGGTCCGAAGATATTTCAGGATTGCGCGATATTTCAGCCCTTCCTATGAATACAAAGAACTATCTCAAACGGATTGAAGAGCTTGCCGAAGTCCCCATACAGATTGTATCGGTGGGACCGGGAAGAGAGGAAACCATTGTCATAAACAATCCGTTCAATTGAACTCATTCCCGCCAATAAATTGGCGGGCTATTTTAATTGCCGTGTATAAAATTCAGGATAATGCTTAATTTCAGAGAATGTACGCTCGTCAAACTGGAAAAAACCTTCGGGCTGGAGCAGCTTCGGACCTGTCCTGTTCTGGAAGAATGGCTGAATGGACAGGCAGATATGTCTGATTTCGAACAACTTGTTTTGCTGAGATTCAGAGAGAAATTAAGGCTCAATGTTTATGACTGGAATGAGACAGAACTTGCCTATAATTTTATCGGACCGGTTATTGCTTTGGCAGACTTTACCACCCGCAAATTCAATTTTTTTGCAGAAAGACTGTTCGGCGGTATTGTGGAAGGTATCGAACTGAGCGGAAAGCCTGACGGAATGGTGGCATCCGGCTTTCGTGAACCGGAAAAGCCTTATTTCTGTTTTCAGGAATACAAGAAAGAGAAAGAACCCGAGGGAGACCCTGCGGGACAGACTTTGGCGGCAATGCTTGCGGCTCAGGAAATCAATGAATATAAGCATCCGGTTTACGGCTGTTATGTCAAAGGCGGACTCTGGTATTTTATGACTTTGGAGAATAAGACATACTGTATCAGCGAAGGATATCTTGCCACAAGAGATGATATTTTCGATATTTTCCGTATTCTGAAAGTATTGAAACAGATCATCACAAAGCTGGCTGATATATAAAAAAAATTGTCCGGAGTGCCGAACTTACAGTTTGGCAGTTTCCATTATGCCAAACTGTAAGTTCGGCACTCCGGAGAGGAAAACATGCTTTCAAGACTATCCGATGAAAAAATCAGTGCGGCATTCCGCCGGGCAATTCGGGAACCCGGTCTGCTGGGAGAAGAAGACAGTGCCGTGATATTTTATGATCTTTCATATCTGAAAGAACGGATTGAGGATATGATCGGACTTTTTCCCGAATCCGCGCTTCATGCAGTTGCTGTCAAAGCAAATCCGCTTACAAAAATTCTGAAACAGATCAAAGACTTGGGTGCAGGAGCGGAAGCAGCGTCTTTGCCGGAACTGTATTTAGCAGAAAAAGCCGGTTTTTCCTCTGACAAAATTGTGTTTGACTCTCCGGTCAAAACCGTGCAGGAGATAGAGTATGCTCTGAAAGCAGGCATTCATATCAATGCGGATTCTTTGCAGGAAATCGAGCGGATTGCAGTCATTCTGAACAGAATATCCTCACAAAGCACGGTAGGAATAAGAATCAATCCTCAGGTCGGAACAGGGAGCATTCTCTCCACAAGTGTTGCAGGCGAATTTTCAAAATTCGGTGTTCCGATCAAAACGAATCGTGAAGCACTCACAGAAATTTTTCTGAAATACGACTGGCTCTGCGGTGTTCACCTTCATATCGGCTCTCAGGGATGCGAAGTCGGACTGATTATGAAAGGTATTGAAACCGTGCTGATTTTTGTCAATGAGATCAACAGACTTCTTGAAAAAAAGAAAGCTCGGCGAAGAATCGCTATCTTTGATATCGGCGGCGGACTTCCCGTTTCATACCATAGAGACAAAGAACCTGTCAGCATGTCTCAATACAAGGAAGAATTAAAATATCGCTTTGACCAGCTTTTCACAGATGAATTCAGGCTGATAACAGAATTCGGAAGATATGTTCATGCAAACACAGGCTGGACCGCAAGCCGGGTCGAATATGTCAAAAAAGAAAAATCTGTAACTACAGTGATGATTCACGTAGGAGCAGATATGTTTCTTCGCAAGTGCTACAGACCCGATGACTGGCACCATGAAATCACTGTTGCCGATTCTTGCGGAAACATAAAAACCGGCAGAGACAAAAACCGATATGTCATTGCCGGTCCTCTGTGCTTTGCCGGCGATATGATTGCAAAAGAAACGATTTTGCCGGAAATCGCCGAGGGCGACTACATCATTATCCATGATACCGGAGCTTACACATTAAGCATGTGGTCAAGATATAACAGCCGACAGATTCCCAAAGTTATCGGTTATTATAATGACGGAGAGATATTTGAAATACTCAGGGAAAGAGAGTCTCTTCAAACGCTTTGGGAGTTCTGGAACTGACAACACATCGGAGGCGGAAAAGAAACATGATACAAAAAATATTCCTGAATTTCAAGGTTATATGTGTGTTGACTTTTTTCTTTGTTCTGATTCAGAGAGCCGGCGCAGAGGAGGCTGAATTGTCCGAAGCCGGACCCGCCGGTGAAACGCAGACTGTCCAAGATACTCTTATGCAGATGGGGAAGGGGATGAGCCTGCATAAACAAAATTATCTCCTTCCTCTGACATGGGGCAGCAATGATTCAAAACTCAAAGACGCGGAAGTCAAGTTCCAGATCAGTCTCAAGCAGCAGTTGTTCGACACGGATTTTTATATTGCCTATACGCAGAAATCATTCTGGCGGATACTTGATGATGCTGATTCGAGACCTTTCCGGGAGACAAATTACAATCCGGAAATATTCTACCGCCTTGTGCCGGAAAAGAATCCGCTGGGAAACTGGGGAGCAGATATCGGTTATGAACATGAATCCAACGGATCAAAGGAACTGACTTCCCGAAGTTGGGACAGGCTGTATGTCGCGCCGTACTATGAATATAAAAAATTCAGGGCAGACCTGAAGTTCTGGTATAGAATCAAGGAAGATACGGATGAGGATGACAATCCGGATATCGAAGACTACCTGGGACACGGCGAGATGAAACTCTGGTATGAATGGACGGACAATCAGATGCTCACGTTCATCGGGAGACTGAATCCGGGAACCGGCAGAGGCAGTATGCAGCTTGACTACAGCCGGCCCGGTTTCAGACGGAATATCTTCTTTTTTGCTCAGTTATGGACAGGATACGGCGAAAGCCTGATTGACTACAATAACTCTGTCACCGCATTCGGCATCGGCATTATGTTCAAGCGATAGAAGGAAGTTCACGCCGGCGGCATGACCCTGCTTTTAAAAAAACTTGACACCGACGGAAATTAAAATTACAAAGTAGTGCAAGCATCTTGCCTGCACTACTCAAGAACAAGCAAGATGCTTGTTCTGCTTTTATCAGGCATGAAAGAGACAGAAGATGAATTTGAATGGAATTGTTGTGATTGTAGGCAATTACAGTAGTGCAGGCATCTTGCCTGCACTACTCAAGAACAAGCAAGATGCTTGTTCTGCTTTTATCAGGCATGAAAGAGACAGAAATGATGAATCTGAACGGAATTGTTGTTATTGTCGGCAATTACGGCAGCGGAAAAACCGAAGTATCAGTGAATCTTGCCGTAAACCGGAAACGCGCAGGCGCGGATGTCCGTATCGCAGACCTTGATCTGGTGAACCCTTATTTCAGAACCCGCGAAGCCAGAAAACAGCTTGCCGAAATGGGAATCGAAGTAGTACTGCCTCCGGAAATCTATATGAACGCGGACTTGCCTATTTTAAGCCCTGCCGTTGCAGGCATGATCCGTAATCCGAGCCAGCTGACGCTGCTGGACGCGGGGGGAAATAATGTCGGTGCGACAGTGCTTGCCGCTCTTGCCGATCATCTTGCCGGGAAATCGGTTCAGATGATTCAGGTGGTGAATCCTTTCCGTCCCTTTACGGATACGGTGAAAGGCTGTCTCAAAATGCGCGATGAAATCGAAACTGCATCGAAACTGACCGTGACCGGCATTATCGGCAATGCGAATCTGATAGATGAGACAACAGCGAAGGACATTTATAATGGCTATGAATTTGTAAAAAGTCTGTCCCAAGAAAGCGGACTGCCCCTTGCCTTCATTACAGCATCAAAGGAATTGCTTCCGGAATTGGATATGAATCATTTTTCCTGCCCTGTTTTGCCCATCGAAAGACAACTTGTTCCGCCCTGGAAAAAGGCTGTCAGACTGGGACCGGCAAATTTCAAGCTCCCCTTGAATAAAATTTAAGTTCATCCTGACCCGCTGATTTTTATATTGACAGATATGTCAGCGAGTTATGAAGGCGATAAGCCTTCAGGGAGAAACAATTGCGGTCTGTGATGAATAATCCTTGACAAAGTGAATATCATTCATAATTATAGGTACCGAAATGAGGGATGAGGTGTTTATAAATGGAAGCCATAAGACTTCAAAATTTTAAAGGATTTAGGGATTCAGGCTGGATCGGACTCAAGCCGATCACGTTGCTCTTCGGATATAATTCCTCGGGCAAAAGCAGCATCATGCAGGCATTGCTTATGTTGAAGCAGAGTCTGGAAAATCCCGCGGCGGAAGTTCCTTTTGTCTTTTCTTCGGAAAAAGGCGTTGATCTGGGGACTTACGAGGATATTGTTTACAATCACGAGATTAACCCTGAAAAACCTGTTACGTTCTCATTACGAGTTAATATTTATGAAGGAAATGCAGGTGGTCAGGAAGATTTTTTAAAACATTTTTGTCTGAATACACCGGAAATTGAATATTCCATCTCTGTTTTCTACGATCAAGATAAAAAGACTAATGAAATAAAGGGGTTTACAATTCATGACACAAAGGGAAAGAATATTTTATCAAAGTCCGAAAAATGCTTCTCCTCTGATTATTATCCCGAATATGCAAAGGATATGGAGACAGTAATAATAACAAAAACTGATGGTGAGATAATACATAAAAAAATCGGACTGTTGACATGGAATAACTTTATTCCAGATATAGGTTTTTCAAAATTCGATTACATCATAGAAAGATTACGTTATAAAATTAAAGCGTTTTTTAAAAGCCTTTTAAATATCGGTCCGCTACGCACCGCTCCGAAAAGATTCTACCTTTTCACCGGCGAAAATCCGGCAAGCGTCGGCGCTTACGGAGAAAATGCGCTTCAAGTCTTATATCTCAGCAAATACAGCGGCAATCCTGACGAGCTTGAAGCCAAAGTAAATGACTGGCTTGCAGCGTATAACTATCAGTTTGAATGGAAAATGTTAGGCTCAAATCTGGGACAGTTTATCTTAA
>DYRK01000804.1 GCA_020718785.1 Desulfatirhabdium butyrativorans
AAGCCGGGGCTTGGGAACGAGAAATTTGATAAAGATTATTCAGATTAGCAAATTGCTGCGGCTATTTCAAAAAAAATCTTTATCTCCGGAAAGATTCTCCTTTTTCCGGTTTTTTATGCTTGATTTCCAAAGCGATTTGCCATAGTAATCTTCGGATGATCTGCATGAAAACCATATTCCGATATGTCTGTGAAATCGCCCTGACAGTGACCGCGGTATTTTTTTTCACCGCGCTCATGCTTCAGATAGCCGGAGCCTCGCCTTCGGATGCCTGTTATCACATTTTCAAAGGCTCATTAGGCTCATGGACCAAATTTGCCCAGGTGATCGCCGCGTGGATTCCCCTGACGCTGTGTTCCTGCGGACTTCTGTACACCTTCAGAATCGCTCTCTGGAACATCGGCGTCGAGGGACAGATGATGATGGGCGCGGTCTTTGCAACCGCTATGTTGCGACTCGGTGTGGGAAGCAATACGCCGGGTCTTTTTCTGGGAATGTCCTGTGCCGCAGGAATTATCGGCGGCAGTTTATGGGCAATGCTTGCCGGAGTTTTGAAAACAAAGGGCGGCGTCAACGAAATTTTTGCGGGCTTGGGGCTGAATTTTGCAGCTCAGGGAATAATTCTCTGGCTGATATTCGGTCCATGGAAAAGACCCGGCATAGCTTCCATGAGCGGAACCGAGCTTTTCCCCGCGGAATTATGGCTGCCGTATTTTTCTGCCATGAGGATTTCTCCGGCAGGTATAGGATTCACGCTGACTGCCGTCATAGTGACAGCAGTCATGCTGCATCATACGCGTATCGGCTTGAACCTGAAAGCCATCGGAGCCAATCCTCATGCCGCATATCTGTTCGGACTCGGACCCGGCAGGTATATGCTCCTTGCCATGATATTTGCCGGAGGAGCCGCAGGACTTGCCGGAAGCATTCAGGTGACAGACGTATATCACCGCCTGCTGCCCTCTATTTCCAGCAATTACGGCTATCTCGCTCTGCTGGTAGTAATGCTTTCCAATTACAGAATAAGCGCGGTGCCGGCAGTAGCTTTCTTTTTTGCCTGCCTGAATGTCGGAAGTATTCAACTGCCTATGGTTCTTTGTCTGGATTCGTCGTTAAGCGGAGCCATACAGGGAACATCAGTGTTGGCAGCCCTGGGTGTGCAGGCGTGGAGGAAATTTAGAAGTGAGAAATGAGAAGTGAGAAATGGGAATGAGTGATCTGAATTTGACTCTGCTGCTGGCAGGAGTTGTGGCCGGAGCCGCACCTATTGTGCTGGCGACATTGGGAGAGACAATCACGGAAAAAGCAGGATTCATAAATCTCTCTTTGGACGGGACAATCTTGCTGAGTGCAATGACTGCGTTTGCGACAGCTTATGAAACCGGAAGTCTTGCACTCGGATTTATCTCTGCCGCGGCGGTCGGAAGTATAGTTGCGGCTGTAGTTGCGGTATTCGGCATTTATCTCAGACAGTCTCAGGTTGCCGTGGGATTTGTTTTAACCCTGATGACTCGTGATCTGGCATATTTTCTGGGAAACCCATATTCACGCCTGCAAGGACCGCAGATATCGCCTTTTCCGATTCCTTTTCTGGCAGATATTCCCTTTCTCGGTCCGATCTTTTTCAATCATAATCTGCCGGTTTATTTCAGCCTTATTTTTATCGCTTTATGCACATGGTTTATTTACCGGACCCCGGCAGGGCTGCGTCTCAGAGCAGTAGGCGAACATCCCCGCGCCGCATATACCAGAGGCATAAATCCGAACAGCCTGCAGATGTTCTGTACGGTTGCCGGCGGTTTTTTTGTGGGATTGGCCGGAGCAGTATTTTCACTTTCTGCAAAACCCGGATGGGGACGACCCCAGGGCGCGGAAGGAACCGGCTGGATTGCGCTGGCACTTGTTATTTTCGGCGGATGGAATCCTATCAAAGCGGCTATCGGAGCTTATCTGTTTTCATTGCTGCAGGTATTGGGAATATGGTTTCAGGGCATATTTCCCACGGTTCCGGCACAGGTTTTTCAGGTTGCCCCTTTTCCGCTGATGATTTTCACCCTGCTGATTATGTCTGTAGTCCAGAAAGAATCCGTAAGAACTTGGGCAGAAGACAGGGCATGGATGAAATCCGTCATTCGCATTTTTTCGGGAAATGCTCCGAGTGCGCTGGGGAAGCCCTATATTCCGGATTAACTTGATATAAGTTATTCGAAATATTCTGAAAGGAAAGATAAAACCCTCAAAAGGATTTTGTTGACTTATTTTATAAAATATTTTTTTAGTCCAAAGAAAAAAAGTCTTGACAAAAAATATAATATGTTGGAAAAGACTTCAATTTGTTCTCAACACAACAAAGGAGCCGGTTATGAGCGTCAAAATCATCATCAGCGATATTCTGAAAAAGCGGCATGATAAGGTA
>DYRK01000805.1 GCA_020718785.1 Desulfatirhabdium butyrativorans
GTTTTCCCGAAATACTCGGAAATGCCCGCCTGGGATTGACAAATCCCAGGCATTTTCAGCGGATTTGTCAATCCGCCGGGAGCGGCCCGGGGCATTTTCGATCTGCTGATACGGAAATCGCCTGTTTATCGGCGGAGAGGAGGCAGATTCATGATCGTTACATCGGATAATCAGATTAAAACACAGTTTAATGAATTTTTGAAAGCCTGTCAGAGTGAACCTGTTGTTGTCACTGTAAAAGGAAAAGCTGTTGCAGTGCTGTTATCAGTGAGCAATGAAGAAGAATCGGAAAATCTGATTTTGACGCACTCGCTCAGATTTCAGGAAATTTTGGACAGGGGAAAACAGCAGATTCTGGAAGGCAAAAGCATGGGGCATGAAGATTTCTGGAACGAAATGGAAGAAAATACCTTAAATTCATTTGAAATTCATCCCAGGCAATAAATTGCCGGGCTATTTTCAGGCATCCCTACGGGACAATTCTGCTTTTCCGGTTTTAACAGGGTATTGGAAAAGGCGGGACAGCAGGGGGGTTCCGGAGTGCAAAAAATGACCGATTTTATAAGACGGTTTGCACTCCGGAAGTTCGATTTTCAATCCTTATCAGGAATTGATGATATCAAGAGCTTCTTTCCTGTAAGCATCCATGACATAGGGAATACCCGTGATTTTGGCGCATTCCTCGGTCAGGGAGAAAAGGTCTTTCCGGCTGATATATTCCACAGCCCAGTTTCTGGACCCGGCCATGAGCTGCTGAAGTCCGACTTTGAGTTTGTCGGTCGCACTGAAAATACCGACAGCACCCAGCGGAAGCCGCTCTACTTCCTGGGCGCCGTATTTTTCCTTCAGAACTTCGTAGTTCATGAATATCTCTTCTTTAGTGGTGCCGAATCTCGAAACAGTCTTGGGAAGACCGCCGTCTTCGCCCCTGAGCCATTTTTCGGCATTTTTGCCCACCATGCCCGGAATCATCAGCGCACGTCCCATACATACGGCTTTGCAGTGCGGTGCGCCCAGTGCCAGAGCTTTGAACACATGATCTTCCGAGGAGAAACCGCCGGCAAACGCGATGTCCGGAACAAAAAGTCCTCTTTTTGCCAGAATTTCACACAGTTCATAAGCCATGGAATGGAGATAGATTGAAGGAATACCCCATTCGCACATCATCCGCCAGGGACTCATGCCTGTGCCGCCCGGCGCGCCGTCTATGGTCAGCAGATCAATCTTGGCATCGCTGGACCAGCGGATTGCCATTGCCAGTTCCCGCATGGGATACGCGCCGGTTTTCAGGGTGATTCGTTTTGCCCCCATCTTGCGGATCCGTTCCACTTCCTTCATGAAACCTTCCTGATCCACAAATCCGAGCCGCGAATGACGCTCGAACTGTTTCAGAGGACCGGCTTTGAACGCTGCCTGAAATGCAGGCACATCCGGGTCGGGAGTTACGATATAGCCGCGGCGTTTCAGTTCAATGGCGCGTTCCAGCGAATTCACCTTGATTTCTCCGCCTATACATTTTGCGCCCTGACCCCATTTCAGTTCGATGGTCTCAACTCCGAGCTTTTCAATCACGTATTCGGCAACACCGTTGCGTGTGTCTTCCACGTTCATCTGAACGAAAATATCGCCGTAACCTTCATGATAGCGGCGGTATTCTTTGACCCGGCGGTCCATTTCCGGGGATTTTTTGACTTTGCCGTTGCGGTCCAGTTCCAGTCCCGGATCAATTCCGCAGACATTTTCGCCGCAGACCAGCGTAATGCCGCTGATGGCTGCGCCGATGGCAAAATGTTCCCAGTTTTTGCGGGCAATATCTGTGCTGCCCAGCGCGCCGGTGAAGATGGGAACCTTCATTTTGACCCTGTTCGTGACACCGATAACGGTCTCGGTGCTGACTGCCGGGAAGGTGGCTTTGTCCGGGTCCGGTTCCACGCCTTTTGCACCCAAGGCATATCCCATGATATTCAGATGGGAATAATCCACGGGATAGTCTTTGTCCGCGCCCGCGGTCACGCTTCCGAAAGGCTCGGGATAAAGAAGTTCACGCCCCCGGAAAGTTGCCCGGAACATATCGCAGTTGCCTTTGCATCCGTCCATACACCGGCTGCATATACCGGACTGGGGTGCGACATCGCGGGAACGGTTAGCGGTCTGAAGTGCCTCGTTTGCATTAGGTCTCTGTAAATTCATACTCCTCCTGTCTGATCCTCTTTCTTTTGATTCTGTAAAGTTAAGCCGGAAAGTAAGCATCTCCTTGAAAATAGGGGATTCCGGTCCGGTCATGCCTGTTTTTTGCGAGTCGGGATGAAAGGTTACATTTTGGAAATACGGCTTTTCAATCCCGGGCAATTTTTATTTTCGTCCTTCTTTGACATCTTTTTTCATTTTTGGCAAATATTTTTTCATATA
>DYRK01000806.1 GCA_020718785.1 Desulfatirhabdium butyrativorans
AGCTTTTCCAAGAGAAACTTTATCTTCCCTGAATAATGCGACAGCAAGCAGAAGTTTCACATCATCTGCCGAAATGCTCAATGGAGGCAATTGCAGAAGCAAGTCTGCTGCATCCTGATTCACATATTGCCTTAACGCCTCCCGAGCAATTACTTCGGGAGCAACAGAGCGGTGTTTTGCAAGCTTATTCAATGCTGCCATCATATCCTCATCTGTCTGAATACAGATCGTCTGCATAAGCTTTCCCTTCTCTTATGTCACTGCTCAACTATTTACGAATAGTTACTTCATTCATTTCTGCAATGATTCAAATATACTGTGTATTTTTCAAATAGTCAATTCGGCGCATCACGACTTTTCAGACAGATGCCGAAGCGATTCCTGCTCATTGTCGAATATTTTGGCAAAACGGGTAATACCCACCATGTCGAAAATGGTTTTGAAATTGTCGGAAAGCCCTGTGATTGCAACACGTTGATTTTTCTTTTTGCAGTCCGTAAGCATCTGTATCAGAACAGCTATGCCTGCGCCGTTGACCGAAGCGTTTTCGTCGAAATGAAGCAGGATTTTATTTGCGCCCTGTTCCGTAATCTTTTGATGAGCTTCTGTCAGAGATGTTTCGGAACTGGCGGTTACATTTCCATAAATATTCAGAATTGCCGCTTCATCCGACCGCCCTGTCGTGATATGATTTCTATGAATCTCTGACAGATTGATACGGTCATTCGCGCGGTTTAAAGCCGAATTAAGGGCATTGCGCTGTATGGGTTTGTTGATAAAGTCGGTGGCATCGAGATTTAAAGCTTTTACAGCCAGATCCATATCGCCATGGCCTGTCATGACAATAACTTCTGTTTTCGGATCATTTTTTTTCAAATGTTTTAACACCTCAAACCCGTCCATTCCGGGCATCTTGATATCCGTGAAAACAATCTGAGGCTTTTCACGATTTGCAATGTCAAGCCCTTCAGCCCCGTTTTCAGCAAGGAAAACCGTGTAACCGTAAGCTTTCAGCATCAGACGGAACATGCTCAGTGTTGCTTTTTCATCATCAATAACCAATATCTTATTCATTTTTTCTGCATTGCCTCCTTTAATCGGGGTAAGGGGTGAGAGGTGAGAGGTGCGAGGATACCTCTGACCTCGTACCTTGCACCCCTAACACGGAAACGTAAGTTTGAATGTGGTTCCAACCCCTTCCTCACTCTCCACATGAATTTCTCCGCCATAGTCTTTGACAATCCCGTTAGTGATGGAAAGCCCGAGCCCCATGCCTTCTCCCATTTGTTTGGTAGTGAAGAATGCCTCGAAAATTCTCTCTTTGATGACTTGCGAAATACCCGTACCGGTATCGGAAACAGTGACGGTCACACGGTTATTTTCCAGAAAGGAACGGATACTGATCATTCGTTCCATCTGTTCGGGTCCTGTTTCATGTTTTTGGAGGATCGAATCCCTTGCATTTGTGACCAGATTGAAAACAACCTGCTCCAGACGGTTGTTATGAGCCTGAATATTCGGAAGATTTTCATCAAGATTCAGTTCGACCGCAATATTCTGAAGTTTAAGCTGTTTGCCGACAATTTCGAGAACTCCCCGAATCGGTTTGTTTATGTTCACCCTTTCTCTTGTAAAATCAGCTTTTCTCCCGAATTCTCTCAGACGGTTGATAATATCTGCTGCTCTGTCAACCTGTGTGCTGACTTCGTCTGTCACAATGTATAAGTCCTCTTCAGGTATGGTCTTTGATTCTTCCATCATCATTTTGAGAAATTCGCTTCCCATTTTAATGGCATTCAGGGGCTGATTGAGTTCATGAGCAATACCCGCAGACATTTCTCCGAGCGTCGTCATTTTGCTGGCCTGAATCAATTGGGTATCTTTTTCAATCATTTCGGTCACATCGGTTATTCCGACAATGAAAGCGTCTTTTTCTTTATATACTGTGGGTGTGGCATGAATATTGACATAAAACGGGATATTGCCTTTTTTGAAATGCCTGACCTTCGGGCTTACAATAAGAGTCAGCTGTTCTTCGTCTTTTTTTCCCTGAGTCAGACCTGTATCTTCGGGACCCAGATCCGTAAATTTTCTTCCGGTCAATTCCTCTTTGGAATAGCTGTATGTCTGTTCTGCGCTGGGATTGGCGTCTATAATTTCAAGCGTGTCCCGATCCAGAACAAAAATCGGATTCGGACCGCTTCTGAACAATGAGCGGTATTTTTCCTCGGATTCTCTGAGCTTTACCTGAGATGTCTTGATCCTGTTGGTCATATTGACAAAAGAAACCGCCAACTGAGTCACCTCGTCTTTCATTCCGGTCTGGTAAACATTGCAGTTTTCGCAGACATGAATCTTTTCCGGAAACCTGACCTGAGATGTGTCTTTGCCAAGTGTTTCATCAATA
>DYRK01000807.1 GCA_020718785.1 Desulfatirhabdium butyrativorans
GTTATCTCCCCGATCCTTTTGTCAGTCTCTTTGAAAAGTTCTCTGAGTTCTCTGTAACCTTCCCTGAGTTCTCTGTCAGTTTCCTGAAACATCTGCCATACCCGTTCAAAACCTTTCTCTATTGTCTGTGTTTCCATGCTTCTGTCTCCAGTCTGCGGAATATAGTATATCTTTCATGTTGCAGTATCATTTTTCCAATCCCTGTTGTATCCGTCCGATTTCCTCTGCTGACAAGCCGGTATATTTCGATATTTTTGCTGCGGATTCGCCCTCTCCGAACATCGCTTCCGCAATCTCCAGCGCTTTCTTTTTTTCGCCTTCCTCTCTTCCTTCCTCTCTTGCAGTGTCCACAGAATTTTTCAAATCCCGATAGACCTTCAGGCTGTCTTCATAAGCTGTCCGTTCTTCATACCCGAATTTTTCAATCTCGGCAAGCCTGAAGAGTTTTTCAAACACCCGCTCCTGAAATTTCACAGGTCTGTCCTGAAGTTTCGGGAGATTTTTTATCACATACAGCCATTTGTCAAAATGAGTTTCGAGTTCATCTTCGGTTTTGTTGAAATTCGGCATCTGCATATAGATAAATGTGAGTTTGTCATAAAAGACTTTTTTCTTTTCAATATCCATGAGTTTCACTTCGGTAACGACCGTTTTGTCTTTATCCCGGTCGTCGAACACAAAATCGAGAATGCCTACGGTATAAACCGCCTGAAGCCTGAAATTCCAGTCCCCCCGGACTGCCTGCTCCTGAATCGGAAATGTCGAATAATAAACTGTTCTGTCTTTGAAAAAATTCTGCTTGACTTTCTGAATTTCGACAATGTATTTCTCTCCGGCTTCATTTTCACAGTAAATATCGAATATCGCTTTTCTCTCCCCGAAATACGGCAGATGCTCGTTTTTCAGATAAGTCATTGTTTTTATATTGCCTTTTTCTTTACACAGCAGCCCGTTCAGAAAATCAAGCAGCAGATCTTTGTTTGCTTCTTCGCCGAACAGCCGTTTGAATCCGAAATCCGTGAAGGGGTTGAGGTATCGTTCTTTTTTTATATTCATATCATCCCTCCCATTTTTTTGAGACATCATAAATTTCTTAAAATCTTGTAACTATGTTTTACACAAACATTATATGGTCATCATCGGCATTCAGATATTCAAGCACTGATTTATTCTTCTCATTTGCCACACAATGATGATTGCAATGACGGGACGGGTCAATTTTAAAGAAATTTCTCTTATCAGAAAACCAGAATTCTTTGAAACGATTCTCTTTTACAGAACCGATCAATCCCTGCTCCAAATTATATGCCTTGTCCTGACAGGAATATATATTCAAATCCGCTCCGATAACCGGAAGAATCTGAAGATACGGACACCATGAATACTCTTTTCCGAATTTTCCGTCTAATTCATGATAAGAGTCATATATTTCAAATTTATCATCTGAGAGTTCTTCAATGGCATTTTTCACCTGCGCTTTCACTGTCTCAAAAACAGGTTTGTGATACTGATTGTTTTTCAATCCGTCATTATCTACGATACAAGGAGATATTTTTACGCTGTCTGCCCCGGCATTTTTCAAATTCTTGATAAGATCATATAAATGTTCTGCGTTGTGTCTGTCTGCAATGATACTGACCCCCAGATAACATTGCCCTCCTGATTTTTTAAATCCTTCCATGTTACGCATTATTTTCGTAAACTCTCCGTGCGGCGCCTTTCTGTAATAGGTATAGCTTTCATCATCCCATCCGTCCATAGATAAGCGAAGCCATGTTCCATGACGGGCAAATATCTCAGCAACCTCTCCCTCCAATTTTGCACCGTTGCTCAGAGCTGCAAATTTAATATGAGTCTGTGATAGTTTCTTAACAGTCTCCGACAAATGAGGATAACAGAACGGTTCTCCGCCGCCGCTGAAGGTCACAGCCTTTACGCCCATTTCCTCCAGATCATCAATGATTTCCATCATTTTTTCTTTGGGAATGAAATCGCTGATTCTCATGTCCTTGCCGAGTTGCAGATTGTCTGATCTGTAGGCGCAATACCGGCAATTATGATTGCAGACATTTGTCGGCTTTATCCTGATATGGATAGGCGGCATAATTCTGTCCCCCGATTCAGGCAGAGAATCCAATTTTTCCTTATAATGGAAAATCTTCATTTTTGTGTATAACAGTCCCATGCTATATCCCTTTATAAAAGCGCATTCTTCCCCGGCAGTTCCCGCAAATCTTCAGGAGATTATCCGACATCATCTGCACTTACTTCTTGTCCGTGTACTTGTTCATATCAATTAATTTCTTAGTATATTATCTTTTAGTTGTCACCTTCGGACAACAGATCATTCACGCCAATTTTCTTGCTTCAGACCTGAGATAATACTGAAATCTCTGTCGGTTGTCAA
>DYRK01000808.1 GCA_020718785.1 Desulfatirhabdium butyrativorans
ACTTTCAGCGGCGGCGGAACCGATACGATCACTGCCGATCCTGCTGACATTTTTGTTTCCGGCGAAACCGTAAGCGTAACTTTGACTACAGACATCAAAAGCACGGGCGGAGTTGCTCTTGCCGCAGATCATGCCTGGAGTTTTACGGTTCAGGTTCCCCCTGCCGCGCCGTCCGGCTTGAGCGCAGAGCCGGTTTCCCACGATGCAATGGCTCTCAACTGGACCGATAACAGCGACAATGAAGACGGCTTTATCGTAGATCGGGCAGATATGATGTCCGGCTGGACAACTGCCGGAGCCGTAGGAGCCGATGTGACGTCATTTACCGATTCGGGACTTAGCTACAGTTCGGAGTACAGCTACCGTGTCCGGGCATGGAATGCAGAGGGCAGTTCGGTTTACAGCAGCACGGCATCGGCTTTCACCTGGTTTCATCCTTATGAAACCTGCGGGGGCATTACACTGAACGGCTCTGAAGCCTTATACGGCGCAACATTGCAGGAAAACGCCCCTGCCGGAACCGTGATCGGAAAATTAAACACAGTCGAGCCGACCGGAGCGCATCGCTACGAACTTTTTATTCCTACACCCCAGGGAATTGACAATCGTTTTTTTGTCATTGACGGCGATATCCTGAAAACAAGCGGCTATGCAAATCCGGATCACGAAGAAAAGAAGGAACTCCGGGTCTGTTTGATAAGCGTAGATATCGCCAAGCCCTACGCGTGGTGCCATGCCGAGTTTGTCATCACGGTCACGGATGTTCCAGAAGCCCCGACATTTCTGCATCTGTCCGGATACAAAGGAGTGCCTGAAAATCAGCCCGGTTCTTTTGTGGCGAATATCGTTACAGAGGATGACCCCGGCGATAGTCATACTTATCGGATAGTTTCCGGTGAAGGAGATACGGATAATGCCCTGTTCTATATCGAAGGGAATACTCTGAAGACAAATCCGGGTATTGACTATGAGACAAGGCAAAACCTGAGTATCCGGGTGCAGAGTGAGGATCACAGCGGTGCGGCATTCGAAAGGTTCATTACGCTGACGGTGAAAAACGCTCCGGATCCGCCGCTTCTCTCCGATATCGGCAATGTGAATACCGACGACGAAGTCCCGCTTTCAGTGAATTTCACGGTAAGCGATCAGGATACGGTTTATGACTACCTTACGGTTTCGGCAAAATCGGATAATCCGGAAATTCTGCCCGATGCGAATATCGCTTTGAGCAGAACCGGCGCAGACTGCACAGCTATGCTCACGCCGATTGTCGGCAAAGCGGGCATGGCAAAAATCACTCTCACCGTCAAAGACGGTGACTTCGTAGCTGAAAAGAGCTTCACTCTGACCGTTACTGCAGGACCCGGACTTCGGGCAGTCACACGGCTCGAAATCCTCACGGACACAACAGTGTATCCGGGCGATATGTTGCGGTATTTTGCAAGTATTACTAACGACGGTGACAGAGATTCGACGGATGTTGCGCTCACACTTCCGCTGCCGGATAATACGGAATATGCCGATTCCGGAAAACGCTCCGATTTCGGAGTGAATCTGCTTGAATGGACAGGAGATATTCCCGCAGGTGAGACCGTGGAAATTGCCTTTGATCTGCGGGTGAAAGCCGATGTTTCATCAGGAGATGAAATATCTTGGGGACAGGGAACCTTGTCTTATGACTCGGACGGAGACGGCGTAAACGATACCGATATAAAAACCGGCGAAGCAGAATCTTCGGCAGGAATCACAGTCGAAGCTTGTCGGCCCGGTGATGCAAACAGCGACGGAGACATCGGTTTAGCCGATGTGGTCGCAATTCTTCAACTGCTCTGCGGCTCGGATGCCGACGTATGCGCTGATGCCGACAGTAACAATGACGGAAGAATCGGAATTGAAGAAGCAGTCTTTATCGTGAAGAGGCTTTCGGAATAGCCGATTTTAAGCAAAATCTGTCTGACCGCACAGTTCCGCAAAACTTTGCGGTCAGACAGAATACATCAATCATCATGTATCAGTTTTTATTTCACAGAAAAGTTCTTGCTTTTTTATTTTACCAGTGATATAAGTTTATACATTCATTATGTTTTCAGTACCAAAGAACGTCAGCCTTTGCTTGTTCCCGAAATTCAGGACCGGGTGTGGGCATATATGGGAGGCATTGCCCGGAAAAACCAGATGAAAGCCTTGTCAATCGGCGGAACAAAGTTTCCCGGTGATAAATCACCGGGCTATTCTCGGATGTCCCTACGGGACAAAGAAATCCGGCGATTCATCTTTTTTTCGTCCCGTAAGGACGCTATGAAAATAGCCCGGCGATTTGTCGCCGGGTAACAGGGACACCAAGTTTTTTTCCATTCCCGTAGGGACGAATGAGAAATCGGCAGGATTCAGTCGTCCCTA
>DYRK01000148.1 GCA_020718785.1 Desulfatirhabdium butyrativorans
TAAGGAGAAAGTCAATGAGAAAAAAAAATTATATGTCAGTCATGGGGTCTCGGTTACTGCCGCTTATAACTGCACCTGTTTTATGGATAGCGGTGATCGTGTTTATCGGATTGTCTTATGCCGCTGTTGATAACAAAAAAGAAGGAAAGCCAGAGGAAAAAGTCGAACTGTATCAATTGAGCAACGAAGAACTGCTGAAGCAGGCTCAGACTGTTTTCAATCAGGCCTGGGATAATTTCCGCGGACAGATGCGGGAGATGGCAAAAGCCGAAAAACTGCTCATGCAGGCACAGGAGGCAACATCGGCTTTGACTATACCCCCCAAGGAAGTTCCGAAGCCTTACAAGGGTACGGATCCTGTCGAGGCTGCCAAAAACGCCGCCGACTATGCCAAGACACGGCTGGACGCGGTCAGCCGCCGGCTGGAACTGATTCAGGCAGAAAAAGACCTCTCGGACAGACACATAACGATAGCCGAATCTGCGAAATCGGCCGCGGCTTCTTTCATGGACGCGATGAACCGGCTGGATCTGTTTCTGTTTGAAATCGGATTGCGTACAAAAGACGGATCACTGAGTTATGACAAGGTTCCTGTTCTGCTGTCTGCCGGAAACCTGACAAAACAGAAACAGTTCATTGCAGTTCAGCAGAATGCGCTGAAACAGAAAGCCGATGCTGCTCAGGAAGATTTGAAAGCCCTGGTCTCGGTTCTCGAAGAGGCAAAAAAAGACGTGACCGAGGCAAAAGCATATCAGTCCTCCGGTGAAGAGAAATACGCACAGGAAATGAAACGTCAGAGTCTGGAAAAGGAATATTCGGGTCAGTCTCCGGAAAGACTGATATCCCGGCTCTCCGATCTTCAGGAAGAGCGGGTCTGGCTCAGCAGCGCATTCGATCAGGCATCGGTCCGCTTCGGCACTGCCAGGAAAAAAGCGCTTCAGATACAGACAGAATCAGACGGGCTTCCGAAGCCCGAAGCCGCAGACGCACTCCGTCCCGAAGCCGCAGTCCGTACCGAAGAAATGGAAGAAGCTGCCAAACAGATTGACACTGTTGCCGACTACTATTCCAAACGCATCGAAAAAATCGGAGAACTCCGTTCATCATTGGAACTGCTCATAAAACAGGGAGAAACATTTCAGGGAGACGCGGCAGTTCTCAGGGATCATATTTCACGGATGCAGGTGCCGGCAAAACTCCTGAAAGAATTGGCAGAACAGGGAAAAATCAAAAGCGGTCAGATACCGGAAGACAGCCGGCTCGAATCGCTTTCTGCTTCCGGCGACGAAATTTCAAAAACCCTGTCCGATGTCCTGTCCGCGGTTCAGAAATCGCGGGAACAGATCGAGCAGACAGCACAGGATATTGAAAAATCCGAAACAGTCCGGAAAGAGGCAAAAGAACGCTCCGATCAACTGAAAAAAGCATATCAGGCTGCCCGGAAGGCACGTCAGTGGGACGAGGAACTCAAAAATCTGACTGCCGAACAGATTCTTCAGAAATTTCAGGAAAGCGGGGAAAACCTGAAGGCTGCCTCGGCTTCTTTGGAAAAAAACCGTGAAACTCATAAAAAAGCTTTGGCAGACCTGAACGAAATCAGACTGAAGCTTGACTCCCTGAAAGACCCCCTGCTGCGCTCGGCTCAGGAGGAATCTCTTGAGGAAAAACAGAATATTCTCAAGAAACTGTATCAGTTCGCGGGCATGGAACCGCCTGCCGAAGCAGAGAAACCGGTTGAGCCGGTAAAACCGGCCGGATCGGAAAAACCGGCTGATCCGGAAAAAGCTGCTGATCCGGAAAAAGCTGCTGATTCGGAAAAACCGGCTAGCGCGAAAGCCGGAGCCAAAGCCGCGGATACTTCTGAGACAGAGCAGTATCAGAACCTGCTGTCCACGAGGACCCGGGTTATCTCGGAACAGCAGACCTGCCGTGCGGAAATGCTGAATGCACTGACAGCGCTGAACAGTCAGATCGAAAAATATTCGGCAGCCCTGTCTGACACAGCCAAATTAGCGATGCAGTATAATGCCAATGCCGTGGAAATAAAAAAACGTCTGGGCCGCAGGCAGCTGGAGAGCAAAGATATTCCTGACAACATCAGCTATGCATTGAAACGGGAACTGATAACTCAGTTGGAGACAGAACTGGCAGGCGTGATGACTCAGCAGACACAGATCCGTCAGGAAACGGAAACACTTGGCAAGCCTGATACCACTTTTCGGAAAAGGCAGGAACTGCTGACTGAGACATTGGAATCGGTGGGAAAGCGGGTTGACATCTTCCGGGAAATGGAAAAACTGGCTGCCGATTTTGAACGCACCCGTGACAAGCTTTCCAAAATCGAGCAGCAATCCCTCGAACAGATGGGACTTCGGCTCATGGAAACCGACGATACTGCCAAAGAATATCTTCTGAGTTTTGTCCCTTCGGAACGCGCTCAGAATCTGACCGAAATGTTGAAATCCTATTATCAGGAAGTGATCGAACTGGGAAACCGGCGGGAAAACCTCATTCAGCAGAAAGAGAAAACAGAAAACCTCATTCAACTGGCAGAACAGGAAAAAACTGCGGTGGCCGATCTGCTGCCTCTGCTTCAGGAAGAGATCAAGGCACTGGAAGCTCAGAAAGAGGAGGAATGGGTCAAAATTCAGGCACGGCTGATGCCTAAGAACGCTCAGGAAATTCTTGCCAATTTTGAAACCAAAACTCAGAAGCGGCTTCCCATGCCGACGCCGATTCCCGATGACAAAAAAACAGAAGAAATTGCCAAAGCCGCGGATATTCTGTTTGAGCGGCATATTGCCGTTGTTGCCTCAAACAAATGGGTCCGGCTGTTCGAGCAGAGACTTTCAGCCTCGGGTCTCGGATCTGAAATCGGCAGATATCAGGACAGAATGGGAAGCATAAAAGCTGCTGATCTCGCTATTCAGCGACGGATACAGTATATCAAGGGAAATTCTCAGGATGAACCACCTCGGGCAAAAGCCGAGACGCGTAATTTTGCAAACAGTGAAATCGGAATTCTGCGCTCTGACCGCTACCATACGCGCAGTCAGAAAGCCGTAGAAGTTCTTGTCAAACTGGCAGCGGTTCTGCTGGCAACACTGCTGCTTAACGGAATTGTCAGATTTCTGATGAACCGGGCCGTTAAGCGGGCTAAGAAAAAAGCGGAAGAAAGCGGAAAAATCTCATCCGTGATCGCTGTTTTTCCGCTGCTGAAAACGCTTTTTGTATTTATGATCTGGGGGGCGGCAATTCTTGCCTCGTTAAGTATTCTGGGCTTTAATGTGGGGGCAATTCTCGCAGGTCTCGGAATCGGAGGTCTTGCAATTGCCATGGCCTCGAAAGAAACCCTCAGCGATATCATCGGAGGAATCAGCATTTTTCTTTCCGGATCATTTAAAATCGGCGATACCATTATGTTCAAAGGACAGGATGCCGAGGTGGAAGAGATCGGGGTGCGCTACACGCGGCTGCGGGCAAATGCGAGCAAATTTCAGATTTCGGTACCCAACTCCCAACTGGCTCAGGGCGAGGTAGTCAATATATCACGGGCTACGGGATTCACGGTCAATTTTGATTTGCCGCTGTCCATCCGGAACTCAGCCGGACAGATCGGCTCGGCAACAAAGCTGATTTCCGAAATTATCGGAAACAATCCTGATGCCCAATTCAGGCGGGTAAGATTCAGCGGGGTTGCCAACTGCTCATTTATACTTTCTGCGCGCTATATCATTAATGATTTTTCGCTCCGTCACTCGATCCGGACAGAAGTTTATACGGAGATTGTCAGGCAATTTCAGCAGAATCATATTGAGTTTGCCGCGGCTCCGTATTTCAGGCTTGATCCCTATATTCCTGAATCGCAGCCGCAGATTTCGGAAATTGCACAGAAAGCAGAACGGGTTTAAAACCCGTTCTGCGGAAAATTCTCAAATCCGAAGAATAATTAGCCGTGAATATTGCAGAACGGGTTTTAAACCCGTTCTACGGAAATTCTCAAAATCCGAAGAATAGTATTGCAGAACAGGTTTAAAACCCGTTCCGAAAGTTTCTCAATTGTAGAACGGGTTTAAAACCCGTTCTACGGAAGAAAGGATGAATAATGAAAAAAACGCTGCTGTGGGTTTCAGTTGTCACACTGTTAATCAATACGGCTGTCTGTCTTTTATTTTTTCTGCCCTCACACCCCATCATTCCCTTGCCGGAGCTTGGGAAAAGAAGAGTGATATACATCGGAGTGGCAGGACCTCTGACGGATCACGGGGGAGCAGCCATGCTCAGAGGTATCAAGTTATACAGAGACAAAATCAACAGAGAAGGCGGTGTTGACGGCAGGAAAATAGAACTGCTTCTTTTTGACGACAAAGACAAGGCGGAAATCGCGGAAAGCAATGCTGTTAGAATTGCAGACGAAAACAACGTCATGTTCATACTCGGACATTATCGTGACGATACTTCGGCTGCCGCAGGGAAAATCTATAAACGGGATGGAATCCCTGCTATCACCGCATCCGCCACAGCGGAATCTGTCACTTACGGCAATGAGTGGTATTTCAGAGTCATACCCGTCAATGAGATGGAAGCTGAATTTGCTGCCAATTATATCTTCAGAAGTATGAAAAGAAAATCGGCAGGCATTATTTTTTCTACAGACAATTACGGACAGGCAATTGCCGGCAATTTTGAAAAAACAGCCAAATCCCTGGGAATGGAGATTAAAAAGAAATGGGCTTATGACAGAAAAGGAAATCCCGATGAACAGGCAAAGTCCATTGTCTCGGATCTGAAATCGGCAGACAAAGGAGACATCCTGTTTCTGGCAACCCACAGTCCCGAAGGCGCAAAACTTATTACTGAGTTAAAAGATTCGAAAACAGCCTGTCCCATTATCGGCTCTTACGCATTTGCAAGAACTTTCTTCAATGCAATGAAAAATTATCCGCGGGAATGGTCGGAACCCGGGTATTATTCGGACGGCATCTATTTTCTCACCCCTTTTATGTCAGATATCGGCGGAATAGAAACCTACAGGTTCAAACAGGAATATATAAAAGCCTATCACGAACCTCCCGCAGATATCAGCGCCTGCTACTATGACGCCTTCCATGTTGCGGTTCAGGCAATAAAAAAAGCCGGAATTCATGGCGGAGCCGATCATATACGCGAAGACCGGAGAAAAATCAGAGAGACATTGGCAGGCTTCTACAGCAAGGACACCGCGGTCTCAGGCATTACCGGACCTGTTTATTTTGACGGGAACGGCGATGTCCGAAAACATTATGCGGTGGGGATGTGGTGGAAACAGAAAGAAATTCCTGCATTATCACAATATCGGCAGACTGCCGATACCGAAACCGTGGATGAGACAGCAGTAAGAAAGATTTTAGACGGAGATATTCTGCTGATAAAAGATACGGTAATGAATAAAATCCGCATCGTTTACGCAGGCATAGACAATATCAAAGTCGGAATTCCGGATATAAAACATTCCGAATGCGGGATGGAGTTCGACCTCCGGTTCCGTTATACAGGTATTTTTGACGATGCCAATATCGAATTTACAAATGCCGTCAGCCCGATCAGTCTGGAAAAAGCGGTCAAAGAAGAAACCGATCACAATATCACCACCCGGGTTTATCACGTGAAAGGGAAATTCAAACTCGATTTTGATTTCCGACTCTATCCCTTCGACTCTCAGGTGATACCGGTGCGATTCCGTCATGCAGTAATGACCGATGACCGGATGATCTATTTTCCGGATATTCTGGAATTGCCTCGACCCCCTGACAGCAAAATACCCGGCTGGGATGTCGGAGATGTCTCGCTTTATCAGGATGTGGCGGTGAAAGAGTCGAACTTGGGGAACCCGAAATTTTTTGATTCGCCTCATCGGATCAATTATTCCCGGTTCAACGCTGAAATCGAAATCCTGAGACAACGGAATTTCACTGTGGCTGCTTATTTTTTTCAGATCGCTGCGATGCTGATCCTGTTATACGGAATTTACTTTATAGGTCCCGACCGGCTGCTGCCCCGTGTCATAATACCGATGGTCATCCTGACCCTTACCGTATGCAACAGCCTGATTTCTTTGATAGAATTTTCGGCAGGATATATGGTCTCTCTCGATTATGCTTTTTTCACGATATATATTCTGATTATCCTGTCTGCTCCGCTGTCGCTATATATTTACCGGCTGCATCGGGAAGGGCAGGACAGAAAAGTGAAATTTCTGACGTATTCGGGGAGAATTGCTTATCCTTGCGTTCTTCTGGCTATGGGAACAGTGTTTTTTTATCTCCGCGGATAGGAAAGTGAGAAGTGAGAAATGAGAAGTGAATATTGAAAAATTATCACTTCTCACTTCTCACTTAAAAGGATGGTCCCGGATAAAATCAGGACGATAAAGCGAGGAACTTTCCGGCTCCTGCATCCAGCCTCGATGAAAACCGAGTAATTCCGCCTCTTCTCTCACTCTCTCATATTCATCTGCTCTCAGGGTTCTTCCGATCACCGGATGATCTGCCGCAGGCTCAGGGGGATAGTATTGCGACATCAGGGAAATATGAACCGAGGCAGAAATCTCTTCGGCAATATATCTTAATACTTGCAGGCTGTTCTCGATATGACCCGGCAAAATCAGATGGCGGATAATCAGCCCGGATTCTGCCAGTCCCTCCTCATTGCAGTAAAGCGCAGCTCCTTTCTGACGATACATTTCTCTTATGCTTTTTGCTGCAATTTCAGGATAATCGGACGCGCCGGAGTACTCCTTTGACAGAGCCGGGTCCATATATTTGAAATCCGGCAGCCAGACATCAACAAGCCCTTCGAGTTCCTTCAGTGTTTCTGCGCGGTCGTAGGCATTGGTATTCATAACAATCACAGGATGTCTTTCCAGACGATGAAGCTCGGCAATGATGCTTTTCATCTGTACGATGCAATGCGAAGGCGAGACAAAGCCAAGCATATCAATGCCTGTATCCATGATTGAAATTATTTTTTCTGTGATCTGCCCGAGATCAGGCGTATATGAGACAATTTCTCCCTGATTCCTGCTGATCTGATAATTCTGACAATAAACACATTGCAGATTGCATCTGGTAAAAAACACATTGCAGATTCCCTCACTGCCTGATAGTACAGGTTCCTCGCCTTTGTGAACACAGATAGAGCCGATATCAAAGCCCGCACCGGTTCCGCAATATCCGAGACGCTCGGAAAACCGGTCTGCACCGCAGCCCCGGGGACATATTGTGCAGTTTGAAAGCCGCTTCAGATCATTCATAAGACCCGTCCCTCGATTTTCAGAGATATGTTTCTCTTTTCAGGCTTAACTTACCACTTTCACAGAAAAGAAGGAAAATGTCTCATCAACCTTTTTGAAATCGAACTCGATGGGACGGCTGGCTTTTCTTGCCATTTCAATGAAACCGAGACCTCCGCCTTTGCTTCCTTCTCCGGGTCCTTTTCTGCGCTGTTCTTTGTAATAGGCTTTGAGTTCATCTTCATTCATCCCCTGCAATTTTGTCAGCTTTTCACGGAAAATATCCACTTTCCCGTTCTCTATCATATTGCCGCCCAGCACAAAGTAGTTTCCGTTTTCATAACCGACAGCAATGATGCCGAAGCTTAATTCATCCTCTTTTCCCGAATGATCCTTTGGAAGTTTCTCGGCAGAATAGTGCATGATATTCTGTGCATTTTCCACCAGCATGGAAAACACCCTGAGAACAGTTGTTTTACTCGCTTCTTCCAGTTCCATTTTCTGTTTCAGAGTGGAAGCGATTTCCGCCACAAGATTCTGCGAAATCGGTCCGCTGAAACTTAAAAAAAATTCCCGTTTTCTGAAAACTTCCTTTAATTCGTAAAGATCATCCACCATCATTGTTCTTTCCCCCTTAATTAATTGAGTAGGGGCACGCCGGCGGCGTGCCCTTACATCCGGGGCACGCCGCGGCGTTCCCCTGCTCACTTAAAAAATATCTGAAACCGGTCTGCTGCCTTGTCAAGAGCATTGCCGGGCAGTACGGGCCGGATAAGTCTGACCGGCCAGGAGCGGTCTTTTGCCATTTCCGACTCCAACTCGGAAAGGAATGTTTCCCTGAATGCTTTTATTTCTGCAAATCCCCGGGGCTTTATGATTTTCATGACCGGACCGAACGGAAGCCATTCCGACAAAGCCTGATTCAGATAATCCGAGACCAGCTTTTCCATATATTGCTTTGCCTCAGCGCAGGCGATATGATATTGCCATGTTCCGATTTTTTCTTTATAGACAATATGAAAGCTTATCGGCGAATCGCCGAGCCACTTCCTGCCCGCGTCTGCGGAAAGACATGAGAGATAAAACAGCATCGGCTCAAGGATATATCTGTCCGGCTGCTTATTCGGACTTTTGGCAGAACCGGTCAGAATCATGGCATTCCATCCGTTTCCCCCATTTTTCCATATCCAGGGAAGCTGTCCGTGAATCGCTGCTCTGCGCTCCGCTGTTTCTCCGAGAGGAGTCATTGCCCTGACCGTGAGTTCCAAAGGATCGAACTGCTCCACAGGCAGCCGGTTCGCGGGCGGGATCACTTCATCAGTCTGCGAACCGATAAAAACACAGCGGTACAGGCAATCGGACTGCCTGCCTGATTTCATCTTATCCGCAAGAGGTTCCAAAGTGTGCAGACGAGTCATTACGTCTTTTGCAATTTCTTTTTTATCCGACAGAGCAAAAGCACCTTCCGGGGTTCTGCTTTCCATAAGCAGACGCTCATATTCCTGCTCATAAAGTCTGAGGATATCCTGAGATGTATCAGAAAAATACGCGTCGAGCCAACGGCGGATCGGCATAATTTTCAGTTCCCAGTCCGCGGGAAATTCCGAAAAGAACGGCTCATCTTCATCAAGAGTTATTTCTTCCACCGCCTCTTCTTCGTCATACAGTCCCAGATGCCGTCTGCTGCTGTGATTCACCGGGTCTTCGAGAAACTGCCTCAATTGTCTCAGCGTTACAGTTTCAATCTGCTGATCTTCGGTCTGAGACAGGCTTACGGACATCTCAGGCATAAACCGTTGTGCAGGCTTCATCTCTTTTGGCAAGGCTCTCTCTTTCACCTGATCCCAGAGCCGGTTTTCGCGGTAAGAGACAATCCGGTCCCCGGGCGAAAAATTTACCATGACATCGGAATAACTGCTGACAGCGTCGTTACGGTAATATCTCTGACTGCTGCCTTTCAGGGGAATCTCTGTGATTTCAAAATGCTCCCCTTTCGGGAGAATGTGCTGCTGTGCGTATCGCTTCAACTGGCTGACCACGGAACAGGGCTGCATGACACGGTCTTTCTGCAGGTCTTTCGAGACATAACTGATATAAAGTTTTTCGCGTGCCGACAGCAGCATTTCAAGAAAAAGGTAGCGGTTCCTCTCAGGCAGACTCAGGTCACCGATCTGCCGTCTGACAAGTCTCAAATCCAATGAGGAGTTTTCTGCTTTTCCGGGAAATGCCCCTTCTTCCATTCCCAGCATATAGATAATTTTAAAAGGAACGGGCCGCATGGGAAGCAGCGCGGAAATCGTGACACCGCCGGTCAGATAATCGCCGTATCCGCCGCTTATGGACTTTAACTCGGATTTGACGAATTCCTTGATCAGTTCCGGTTCCAGTCCGGATTTTTCGGAATCTTCCCCCAGGCGGTCATAAAACATCAGGCGCCCGAATGCCCTGATAAGTTCCTGTCTGACCTTCTGTTCGCCTTTCAGTCCGTCGGGAATTTCCAAAAGCCAGTCGCAGGATTTCAGAAAGCGGTTTTTCCATTCCTCCGCACTCAGACTCTTTTGCCTGAGTTCGCCGACACAGCGGTACAGCGCGTTTATAATTTCGCAGAATTTTCCCATAAGCCGGGCATCACCCGTATTTTCATCTCCGAACGGAATGATTCCCTGAAAATGTCTGAAACGGTCTCCGGAATCAGCCGTCAGAATTCTTGAGAACCTCAGCCTCCGAAGCCCCTGTTTCCATGTGTAGAAGAGACTTTCCTTATACTTTCTCTCTTTTTTGGACTGCTTATCGAAAGAATGAAAAATATTCAAAGATTCAGACCAGTTTGCCCAGACTGCCACTTCATCCGCTTCGGTTTTCCATTTTGCCGTGAAACAGGGGTTCAGCATAAGATCAAAAACCTCTTTCCGCGAAAAGCGTCCCGATGCAAGATCAAGAATTTTCAATACAGCCTGTCCGTAAATACTTTCTGTTTCAGCATCGGTATCCACGAGATTATAGGCAATGCACAGGGGTTTCCGGTTGAGCACCGCGTCGAAAACCGGTCTGTATGCTGAAATGTCTTGCACCAGAATCGCAATATCGGTCAGTTGCCGGCTTTTATCTTCGTCAAGATTGAAGAGAATGCTGTTATAAACAGTTTCAACTTCCCTGTAAATACCGGGACAGGCAATGATCTGCAAGGAGCGGTCCTGCGGCATGGTCCCGGAAATTTCTTCCGGGGAAAGGGTGAGGATATCGTTTTGTATCTGTTTAAGCACTGTGTCCGGCTCTTCTTCGGCAAACAGCGCGTTGAAATCATAATCTGTCAGACCGCATAGCAGGCGAAGTCCGTCTCTTCCGGCTTTTCCCCATAAAGACAGCAGCTCGTTATGGTATGGATTCGGATACAGATCACCTTGTTCCTCCTCTGCCTGCGTGACGGCAAGAGAAGTCATTTTTTTTCTTTCAATCCATTTTTTTTCTCCCGGGGTTCTGATATCTTCCCATAATTCCTGACAGGGATTCAGGGCATAAACAGAAATTTCATAATATGCTCCCAGCATTCTGATAAGATTCAGATAAAAAACAGAGAGCCGGGAAAAGCTGAAAAGATGGACCGCCTTGCCGCACCGCGGTGCGGCACTCCCGGCTTTTCCGGCTTTGATTTTTGCACAAAGCCTTTCGCTGTATGCCATGAGCGAAAAAAAAGACTTGCCGGTCTGCCGGGAAAGCCTTTCTGTCAGTTCATTGATACGGTGATACAGTTTCTGCTGACAGATTTCCATTTCCGAAAGTCCGGTTTTGCCTGCAAGCCAGCCGCGGATCATTTCCGGGCGGCTGAATTCATATTCCTGAAACAGAGCCGCGAGTCTGTCTGAAAGCTGCCATACCCGTCCGGCATAATCGGCTCTGTCTTTTCCGAGATACTGATGAAAAAGGGAAGGCATATCGCTTTCCGGGTGCTGCAGTATGTAAAGCAGTATGATCTGAGAAAGTTTTTTGTCTGCAGTTTCCGGCTGTTCCTGTGCCGGGTCAAGTGCCTGAATCAGTTTCCGCATTCCGTCTTCAAGATAGCAGAAAGCGATGTTCATGGCAATCGAACGCGTTTTTGCAAAAAAGAGCTGCAGCCATTTGATCAGATTCGCATTGGGAACAATAACCGGAGGCTGTCTGAAAATATCTGCGTTTTCTCTCTCGGAATAAACAGATTCCGCCAGTTTTTCTGCCAGCTGTTCCAGACGGTTGCTGAAATAAAGCTGAATAGCCATCTTTTTTCTTGTGAAATTTTTATTGTTCTGAAATAATCAGATTTCCTCGTTCCCAAGCCCCTGCTTGGGAACGCGTCTGCGCCCGAAGCCCCGGC
>DYRK01000809.1 GCA_020718785.1 Desulfatirhabdium butyrativorans
TGACCCCTTTTTTTGACCCCTTTTTTGACCCCTTTTTTCGAATTAGGCGGACTGACCCCTTTTTTGACCCCTTTTTTGACCCCTTTTTCGAATTAGGCGGACTGACCCCTTTTTTGACCCCTTTTTTGACCCCTTTTTTTGACCCCTTTTTTGTGACCCCTTTTTTGACCCCTTTTTGACCCCTTTTTCTGACCCCTTTTTCAATGCTCCGCATCATGCAATGTTCGAGTGCCGACGGAATCCGGAAGCGGCGTCCAGTCCTGAACCGTGTTCAGGATTTCAAAGCGGGTGACATGCGACTGAATGGAGGAGGACTGTCCCGCTCCATATTGACGCGATACCGTTCTGGAATGTAGCCCCGCCGCGTTGAACGTAATGGCATCGATCCCCGTCGCCCGGGAGGCGGCGCTCGCCAGCCGCACCAACTCCGGCGTTGTGGTTTTGAATGATCGCACATTGGGAGTGCCGGTTTTTTGGGGAGGACAACATACATAATGTTCCCGACAGCCCAGATCGATCCCTGCCACATCCGATTGTATTACCCGTAACCCGTCGACGGCCTTCCGGCTTTTCTTCTTTTGCATACGCTACCTTTCGTTGTTATGCGCAACAGCCCGGGATGGCAAAAGGAAACGGAATCTTGTCTGGGGGAGTGGCTAAACGCCCTCACCAATTAAAAATAGCCCGCCCGGAGCCAGGCTAATGAAGGAGCACAAAGGCACCATTGAGAGCAGGACTTTGACTGCTGCCGCGCTGGTTCGCCGATGTCATATCAAACCCGAGAGTCTCATTCACTAAAAATCAGGCGAAACGCCGGAGGCCGGGCTAATGAGTGACACCTTTTTCCGTTCACCCTTTTATGGTAGCCGGTCACTCCATAACAATGGCTTATCGAGTGACACATACCTTTCCTCAGGCAGATTTGGATCCTCCCACGGCATTCTTCGCAACCAAAGTTTTTTTGATTCCGGGTAGTAGGCGCCTAGCAGGATTTCAAACTCGATCGATTCCGCTGTCTCAGGATTTTTCAGAGTGCCAATAAGATAAAGCGACCTGTATCCCTCAATAGCGATCATTTTGACTGTTTGGATTGAAATTTCTGCTCCAACGGGCAAATCGCAAATCAACTTTTCTTCAACTGACACTCCAAAGTTAGGTGGTTCTATGGCATGAGGAACAAAACGATAGGCATGCTTCCTTTTTTCTCGAAGCGTCATCGGAACTCTTAGTGTGTAGTTCTTCCCAATATAGGGCGCAAGCTCCTGTTCTTTTGAAATATCCCATGTCCGCCAACCGCAACAGGAGCACAGCAGTAAAAGCACAAAAGTCATCACATATTTTTTCACTTCAAGCCCTCCGATTCAGTCTATAACTAATCCCACACACTCGTGCCATTTATTTTCTCACCATGCATTTTCGCTCCGGTTCCAATATAAACGGGCAGATAAAGACCAGCACTGGGAAGATACCATGGATTACCTAATGCAGGAACCATGTCGAATGGATTCGCATCATAATCCACGGAGAGTCCCGCATGGCGGCCCGCAGCATACGCCGAGAACGGATTATATGGTGTGTTCTGAAAACTTACCGTGCTGCCGGGGGCAAATCGCTCCGTCATCAATCCCAAAGATTGGCCGAGCTGAACGCCGCCTTGGCTGTGGGAAACAAAGTCATAGATGCCGCCGCCCCGAGCGGCTTCATTTAGCAATGCGGCTGTTTCCCGAGACCATTTCCCCGGCCCGGCAATCAGTTCCATTCCCGTTTCAACAATATCCCATAGTTTTCCGTGGCTCCGATTGTGGATCCACGCATCGTAACCCAATTTCTTATCGTATAAGGCATCATAATTTCCGCCAATCCCCTCTGTACCGATCCGTCCGGAAGGTGGCAAGCGAGAAGTTATAGAACCATCTTTTAAGCGTACTTCAGGAGAATCTACACTCCTTCCGCTTTGTCTAGCCAGCCAGTTCCAGGGAGCGGAGATCACATTCCCCACCGTTCCCAAAGTACCGCCTGCAACCCTGCCGAGAATTCCCAACGGACTGTGGTTGTTCGCGTTCTGCACGATTGGAGCCTGAGGGACGCTGACATCGGATGCGGTTACGCCGTGATCGACCTGTTCACTCAACCGGGAGTCGTCCTTTTTCTTTTTATCGGTGCCGGAAGAACCGGAATTCGACGATTCAATATTATAGCCATAGCGGTCATTATAAATTTTCTTATCTGTCGTCGCTATGGAGAGTTCATCCATCTGGCTAAGCACATAGCTCTGGATTGGAGAAGCATTTAGCCGTCCGTAATTACCCCCGTAACGCGTTCCCTGCAACGCTTCATAGAGACTGAAACCGGAAGGATCGGTGTAACGCAGCGGACCGTTGTTTACGTAGCTATA
>DYRK01000810.1 GCA_020718785.1 Desulfatirhabdium butyrativorans
ATTCGGATGCGGTCTGGGTATTTCTGCCGGATACCAATCCCCCGGAACTGTCGCCGGTCACACCGGGAAATACCATCCGGATGGTGGACAAATTCTCTTCATATATTATCGCTTCCGATGCCTCAGCCCTGTTTGACGCGGAAATGCCGATCTGCCAGAAAGGAATTGAAATAAATATGGAAAAAGGCGATGCGGACGAGACGGTTTTCAGACAGGGGCTTTCTCAACTGCAATATGCCCTTCCGCGGATACTGACCGAAAATATTCTGTTTTATATCGAAACACGGTCCGAGGACAATATCCCATTTCTGTTCTGTCCTGTTTTCCTTACAAATTCGGAACTCTTTGTCCTGAACAGAAACGCAGGCATAAAAGAAATCAATAAAGCTTCCGAGATCGGGGATATTGCCGCTCAGGTTCCTTATCTGCTGATGTATCTCAGATACAGCCCGGATTTTGAATCACAATGCAGAAACGAAGCCTCACGGCTGCAGGACCTCCGGCGAAGCGGCAATGCCATGATTATCGAGCGGAGAAGGGCAGCATATTATGAAAGCCGATTCAATCTTCCCTTTACCATCATAGACGCGCTTATGACAGCAGACCGTTACTATTTGGATGTATTTTTTACCCAGTTCATCGTATGCAGCAGTTCCCATTTTCATATACTTGCGGACAGGATCAGAGACACGGCTGTTTCCGCTGTGTCGTCACAGATAAAACTCGAATAAGAAATGAGAAATGAAGCGGTCTGTATTTTATTTTTGACGAATCAATAAATTGTGTGTAAAAAAGGATTTTCGGACCATACTATGAAAGGAAAAAGAGCAATGCTGAATGTTCACAGGCTTATCATAGATCCTTTTGTGCGGGAACTCAAAGCCGCATACAGACGAGCTTACGGGCAAGAGGCGCCTGAGCTTGCGAACATCGTCGAGTGGACAGCACACCTCGCACTTGAAAATATTGCCAATTGCGATGCTCTGTACCACAATGTCGAACATACCATGATGGTTACAATGTGCGGTCAGGAAATTCTCAGGGGAAAACATCTGACCGAAGGCGGCGTCACGCCCAAGGACTGGCTTCATTTTATGATGGCCTGTCTCTGCCATGATATCGGATTTGTGAAAGGGATATGCCGGCAGGATCAAGGCAATGTTTTTGCCACCGGTGTTGACGGAAAAACCATGACAGTTCTCCCTGGAGGAACCTGCGCCGCGTTCAATCCCTATCACGTTGACCGCAGCAAGCTGTTTATCCGCGAGCGGTTCGGCGGAAAACTGCTTATTGATGCAGACGCCGACTTTATCACTTCCTGTATCGAAATGACGCGCTTTCCCATTCCGGATGATGAATTCCACAAAGATACCAAAGGATATCCGGGATTGGTCAGAGGCGCGGACCTGATCGGACAGCTCGGAGACCCCAGCTATCTGCGTAAAATTCCCGCGCTTTATTATGAATTCGAAGAAATGGGGACCAACGAAAAAATCGGCTACAAAAATCCGGAGGACATGAGAAAGAGCTATGCAAAATTCTTCTGGAATGTGGTCAATCCCTACATTCAGGATTCCCTGCGCTATCTTCGCGTCACTCAGGAAGGAAAGCAGTGGATATCAAATCTTCACTCTCATGTATTTACCGTCGAACACATTCAGGACAGCCATGACTCGCATCTGGTTCCGGGTATCCGGTTCATGTAGGAAAGGTTTATGCAGACTGAATCTTCTTCAGACAGGTCCGGAGAAAAATTAGAAAGACTTTACAGGCAATACAACAGACGGGAATATGTCCATCCGGATCCGCTGGAATTTCTGTACGCGTATCCCGATCTCAGGGACAGGGAAATCGCAGGGCTGACTGCCTCATCGCTTGCCTACGGCAGAGTCGCACAGATTCTGAAAAGTGTCGGGTCTGTCCTGAATATCATGGGTTCATGTCCCTCGGATTTTCTGAAAGCAGCGTCTCCCGAATCTCTTAAAGAGTCATATTCGGATTTCCGGCACAGGTTTGCCGACGGAGAAAACCTTGCTGCCCTGCTGACAGGCGCAAAACAGGTCATCGGCAGATATGGCTCTCTTCATGACTGCTTCCTTGAGGGGATGAACAGAACAGATACAACGGTTCTGCCTGCACTTTCTTTTTTTGCCCGCAAAATTGGCGAAGGCAGTGCATTTCGCTGCGGACATCTGATGCCGCTGCCTGAACGCGGAAGCGCATGTAAACGGCTGAATCTCTTTCTGCGATGGATGGTCAGAAAAGATGCTGTGGATCCGGGAGGATGGGATCACATTCCTTTGTCTAAGCTGATTGTTCCCTTAGATGTCCATCTGCACAGAATCTCTCTCAGGCTGGGAATGACCGCAAGGAAACAGGCAGACATGAAGACCGC
>DYRK01000811.1 GCA_020718785.1 Desulfatirhabdium butyrativorans
ATATTTCAACATAATTTTAGCCGGGTTTCAATCGCTTTGAAAAAAAGCCCTGTACTCCGGAGTGCTAAAATTTCATTTCAGCACTCCGGAATTCAGGAAAATATGTGCTGAATCCATCTTATAAAATTGGCATTTCAGCACTCCGGAATTCGGAAAAATATGAGGAATCCATTGAAACTGTTTATCAAACTGTCTGTGATTATCATCTTGGCGACCGCCTTTTTTCGTTTTCCGGCAGATGCTCAGGCGCCGTCATTGCCGCCGCGGGATCAGAAAACGCTGGTCATTTCCATGAGTAAAAGCTTTCAGCCCTTCACCTTCATCAATACGGAAGACAAGCCCGCAGGTCTGTTTGCGGATATTTGGAAACTTTGGGCAGAAAAAACCGGAACCCGAATCGAGTTTCTTCCCTCAACATGGAATGAGAGCATCGAGAATCTGAAAACCGGGTCCGCAGATATTCATTCGGGGCTTGCCGTTACTCCCGAGCGTGAACAACGGATGATATTTTCTCAGGCATTTTATGAAAATTCATTCTACCTGTTTTTTCATCTGAAACATGGGAAAGTTACGCTTGTCGAAGAACTTTCCGGACAGAAAGTCGGTGTGGTTCATAACTCGTCTCAGGAAGAATATCTGAGAAAAAATTATCCCGATATTGAAATTGTTGTTTTTGAAAGCACAGAAAAGGCAATCCTCAGCGCAAGAGACGGAAATGTGCGGGCAGTGGCAGACTCATATCTCAGCACATCTTCGGATATTCAGCGGCTGGGTTTGTCGGGCGAGTTCGAATCCGGCAAGGAAATTCTCTACACAAAAACATTTCATGCAGGCGTGATTAAAGAAAACACCGAACTGCTGTCCCTTGTGAACAAAGGCTTTGATGCCATATCAAAAAATGAATTGGCTGAAATCGAAAAACGCTGGATACCGGACCCGGAAAAGCGGTATTTCAAGCCGGATATTAAAAAGGTTCGGCTGACTTCCGAAGAAGAGGCGTGGATCAGATCACACAATACCGTCAGAGTGGGAATCCCGCCTGCGTTTCCCCCTCTGAGAATTTATACACAAGACGGTATCAGCGGTTTTATAGTTGACTATCTGAATCTGCTAAGTGAAAAAACCGGCATTCATTTTCAGCTTGTTCCGATGTCTTTCGGCGGCGGCGATTCAAAGCTGCAATCCGGCGAAATTGATATGTTTCAGACGTTCAATATCCCGAGACGCTTGGCTTTCTCCATATTTACAAAACCTTTCACAGAATTCAAAACGATTATCATCACCCGCAATGATGCTCCGTTTATGGACTCGATCAGCACGCTCAAAAACAAAAGAGTTGCAATAATCAAAGGACTTGGTGTTTATAAAGAAGTATTGAATCCATATACCGATATTGAAAAAATCGAGATGAACAGCATGGAGGATATGTTCAAAGCAATATCGGAATCAAAAGTTTATGCAACCCTTTCAGCCCCTTTGTTTGCCGGATATCTGATGCGGAACTATCCGAATTTGAAAATCGCCGGTGTTGCACCAAACGTCTTGTCGAAATGATGAACGGCAGTATTTCTTTGAAAAGCGAACCGGGCAAAGGAAGTATTTTTGAAATAACATTCCGTAATATCCCTGTTTCGGAAACATCTCCGATTGCCGATGGCAGTGTAATGACCGATTATGAAAATATTATTTTTGAGAATGCCGTAATTCTGATCGCCGATGATATTCGGTCAAACCGGGAATTGATAAAAGCCTTTTTTGGTGATATGCCGCCGATTCGTATTGTCTTTGCTGAAAACGGACAGGAAGCCGTATCTCTTGCCGGACAATACGAACCGGATATGATTCTCATGGACATCCGAATGCCGGTTATGGACGGATATGAGGCAGCCCGGCAGTTGAAAGACAATGAAAAACTCAGGCGCATTCCTGTCATTGCGACAACTGCGTCCGCGCTGTCGGAGAACATAGAAAAAATTATGAAGGATGGATTATTTGACGGGTTTATAGCAAAGCCGGTTCGGAAATCAGACCTGTTCCGTGAACTGTGCCGCTTTATTCCGCACACCGGAGGTGCAAAGAGTGAAGAGCAAAAAGAGATAAAGGAAAAAGAATGTCTGCCGCCTGAACTTATTGAAAAGCTTGAAAACGAATTTACGGTATTATGGAAAGAGGTTTGCAAAAGCCGCATATTGGGAGATATTGAAACTTTTGCAGATAAAATAAGATCGGCAGGGCAGGAATATTCTTCCGAACTGCTTATCGGCTACGG
This sequence comes from Desulfatirhabdium butyrativorans, assembly GCA_020718785.1. Classification (GTDB taxonomy): domain Bacteria; phylum Desulfobacterota; class Desulfobacteria; order Desulfobacterales; family DYRK01; genus DYRK01. Next base: position 2,270 of record DYRK01000811.1, read on the forward strand.
GCAGGAACTGATAAACCACACGCGTAATTTCGATATTGAAAAAGTCAAGTCAGTGTTGTATTCTTATCCCAAGCTGATTGAAAAATCGGGGCAGGATAAAGATTAAACAAACGATTTGCAAAA
>DYRK01000812.1 GCA_020718785.1 Desulfatirhabdium butyrativorans
TATGGAAATGCTTACAGGAAAAGGCTGCCCATCGGCAGACCGTCAGAAAATGCAGGATGAACAGGATATTGCCGTAAAAAGTTCTTTAGATAAAATCAAAAACAAATTCATGGTCATGAGCGGAAAAGGAGGTGTCGGGAAAACCAGCGTTTCGGTCAATCTCGGCATTGCTTTGTCCAAAAAAGGCTTCAAAGTCGGGATCATGGATGTTGACATACACGGACCTGATGTGCCTCGGATGCTGGGGCTTGAGGGAATGCTGGGGATGAACGGCAATCAGAAGCTTGTTCCCATAAAATATTCGGAAACATTGGCCGCGGTGTCCATCGAATCCCTGAGCCCGAGCAAAGACGACGCTATCATCTGGCGCGGTCCCATCAAACACGGGGTCATAAGGCAGTTTATCGGCGATGTGGAATGGGGTCAACTCGATTATCTGATTATTGATTCTCCTCCCGGAACAGGCGATGAGCCGCTGACCGTTGCCCAGGTCATTTCCGATGCAAAGGCGATCATCGTCACCACGCCGCAGGAAGTCGCGCTCGGAGATGTCAGAAAATCAATCAACTTCTGCCGCACCGTGAACATGGAAATGTTCGGGCTTATAGAAAACATGAGCGGTTTTTCCTGTCCCCATTGCGGCAAGCCTGTTGATCTTTTCGGATCAGGCGGCGGAGAAAAAACAGCCGCAGCCGCGAAGATAAACTTTCTGGGAAAAATTCCCTTTGATACCCATGTGGTATCCTGCGGAGATGCCGGAGCCTGTTTTCAGGACAATTATTCGGATTCTCCGGTGGCAAAAGCCTTTGCGGATATTGCACAGAAAATGGCTGAACTGGCAGGAAAATAGGATCATCCCTCCGGAGTGCAAAACCATTCAGGACTTACGCACTTGAATTTATTTTTCTGATTAATCGGCGTTTATCAGCGTGAATCAGCGGTTAAAATCATGCAACTGCGTAACTTCTACCATTTTTAATAAAATTTGGTATTTTTGCACTCCGGAGGATCAGGAAGATAAGAATATAGAAGATAAGAATATAAATGATAAGCGGACAGTTTCATACCAGTTCTCTTGCGGAAACCTACAGACTGGCGCAGAAAATCGGCGCAGAAATTCCAGCGGGAACCGTCATTGCCCTGACCGGTGATCTCGGAGCCGGGAAAACATCCTTTGTTCAGGGACTTGCACGCGGGCTGGGGGTTCCGGAAGACTATTATGTCACCAGCCCCACTTACACACTGATCAACGAATACCCCGGCTCATGCCCCCTGTTTCATGCTGATCTTTACCGGCTGGATGCAGGAAGCGATTTTGAAGAGATCGGTTTATACGATATCCTTTACGGAAAAAATGTGACTGCCATCGAATGGGCAGACAGGCTTGACCCGTTTACTCTGGCTGAACATATTGCCGTGCATATAGAAATAACAGACGATGAGTCACGCCTCATATCTGTTTCCTCAATTTCTGCTGAAGAGTGCATCGTAAAGCGGGTTTGAAACCCGCTTCACTCCGAAAGCTCATTCAGGATAAACACCGCTTCCGCCAATCCGATCTTCACGTCGCCGTTCACATCCGCATCTGGCAGACTTCCGCACCCGATTCACCTGATTAAAGGGTTCGGACAATATGCAAAAAAACGCTTCGCTTGATTTTTGCACTCCGGAATCGCCGGTTGATGATGAAACACTTGCCTTTGAAAATCCCCGGTGTTATTATTTTTTATATCTGAGGAGGTGCCTATGAAAGAAAGCCGTATGGACCGCATAGAAAAGGGAATGGAAGAGTTCTTCCGGGGGATGGCGGAACTCAGGGAGTCTCAGAAAAAAACAGATGAAGAGATTCTCGAATTGAAAGAATCTCAGAAGAAAACAGAGGAACTGATCCGTGAACTGAGGGAATCCCAGAAAAAAACGGATGAGCAGATTCTTGAACTGAGGGAATCCCAGAAAAAAACGGATGAGCAGATTCTTGAACTGAAGGAATCTCAGAAAAAAACAGATGAGATGCAGCGCAGAACCGATGAGCAGCTTAACAGAACCGATGAGCAGCTTAACAGAACCGATGAGCGTCTTAACAGAACCGATGAGCATCTCAACAGAACCGAAGCGCAGCTGAACAAAACCATAAAAAAATTGGATGATATCGGCGCGAAGCTCGGAGAAATGGGAATTATTCAGGGCAAAGTTGCGGAAGACCTGTTCTACCGCAACGTGAGACATGCTTTCGGTCAGAAAAACATGGCTTTTTCGGATGTGCGGCGGAACCTGAAGAAAAAAGGGGTTGCCGAGTACGATATCGTGGCAGCGGAAAACGATACGGTTCTTGTTATCTCGGTGAAGAACAAACTGGAACGGTATATGATTGACAGTTTTCTGAACGAAA
>DYRK01000813.1 GCA_020718785.1 Desulfatirhabdium butyrativorans
TTGCCTGATTCTGATGAAAAATTTGACAGAAAGAAACGAAAATGCTATTCTGAATCTTTTGAGGAAATATCAGCAGTTCAAACAATAAGGAGAGTGCGAATATGTACCGAGTTATCGAAGCAGACATCCGGGAGGGGCATATTATTCCATATTCTACTGAAAAAATGCCGAAATCAGGCAAGGTTCTTGTGCTTGTTCCGCATGAAGAAAAAAACAAACCTGATTTGGAAGAAATACGGGAACTTTTGGGATGGCTCAGAACTGATATTGATGCAGCACAGTGGCAAAAATCTGTCCGAGACGAATGGGAGCATCGTATATGAAGTATCTGACAGACAGCAATGTATGGATTGATGCTGTTGCAGGAAGGGTGCCTGCCGACGATTTCCTGAATTTGCTGTCTCAGGCCGAATGGTCGGGCTTTTCTGCGATCACCCGTTTGGAACTGTTCGGATTTCCGGGTTTGACGAATGCGGAAGAAATCCGAAAACAGAAGCGGATGAAAGTCCCTGATGCGATCATTGCGGCAACGGCTTTGGTAAAAGACTGCGTATTACTCACAAGGAATACGGATGATTTTGTGAATATACAAGGGCTGACGGTTATAAATCCTTATATCTCCTGCTTAGTATCCGGAGATCAGCCCTGATTCTGATGAGAACCTGATAAAAAGACGAGAGTGTTATTTACATTTCTTTTAAGGAAATATTAAATTCAAGTCCGAAAAAACCAGAGAGGCGGACATGGAACACGATCTGAAGATATTGATACTCGGCGCACTGCTTCACGATATTGAAAAATTCGCACAAATAGCAGGGCAGACATATTCCCTTAATAACGAAAACAACTTGCCGCTGCCTTATGAGTTAAAAGACTTCCGATCAGATATTGCCCGAATCGCTGCGGGACATCATCAGGCGGATACAAACAATCTTCTTGAAATGTGCCTGCACATCGCCGACAAACTCAGTTCGGGAATGCCTGAAATGCAGGCAGGTTCCGAAAAAATTTCTCCTCAAACCCGGCTGGTCTCTGTTTTTGACCGTATCCGCCTGTGTTCCGCTCCGTCTGAATCGCCCGGAATATTTTTTCATGCTCCGGTTCCTCTGAACATGGAAAAAGGAAACGAATCCGTGTTTCCCCGCAGGGATTTTCCGCAGGATACGGGCGCAGCGTACAAGACATTGTTTCAAGCTTTCCTCTCGGATATCAGAAAGTTGAAGCAAGATATCGGATTTTATTTCTACCTCGAAAGCCTGATTTCGATTCTGGAAAAATATTGCTGGTGTATTCCTTTTTCAAACGATCCGAACCTGAACGACATTTCCTTGTTCGATCACGCATTCAGCACAGCGGGAATTGCTCAGGCATTGTTCCTGTATCATCAGCCCCGTAACACCATTCCCCGGATAGAAGACAAGGAGCAAAAATTTCTCCTTTTGGTCGGCGATCTTTCCGGCATTCAGAACTATATTTTCGACATCAGCCGTGACAGCGGACGAGGCATTTCCAAAATTTTCCGGGCCCGGTCTTTCTTTCTTCAGGCTCTGACCCGCTCGGTTCTGATCGAAATTCAGCGCAGAACCGGCGTATTTTCTGTGTGCCGACTTGTGGATTCCGGCGGCAAATTCATCCTTCTCATGCCGATGACAGAGAATCTCTCCGACACGCTTGATACGTTGGACAAAGAAGTACAGTTTTGGTTCAGAAAAAACTTCAAAGGCTTGCTCACATTGAATCTGGCATGGGATACCTGTTTGACTCAGCAGGATTTTTCCTTGCAGAAATTTCAGTCAAAAATGGACGAGGCAAATGAGTCTCTTGAAAGAGCAAAATATCAGAAACTCAAAAAGACCTTTGCAGAAAAGGGAACATTGCTTGAGCAAGACTATGACGAGCGGGAGGGCGGAAATTGCGCTCTGTGCCGCTTCAATGCGGCGGATGCAAAGGCGTCTCAGGAATATGAAAGAGACAAAGGCATCGCAATTGCTATTTGCAAAACTTGCTATGAGCAGATGGATTATATCGGCAAAAATTTGCCTGAAACCCAATATCTCATTTATGGCAAACAGGGAAAGATTCCGCTGTTCGGAGATATTGCTTTAACGCTTTCTGAACACGAGCCGAAAAATCTTAACGGGATATTTCATGTGGAATCGCTCACGGATACAGGACAATTCACCCGAAGCCGCATAGCCCGTTATCTGCCTAAAGTCACCCGAGACGAAATCAATGATAAGAGATGGTTCGAACTGTTTACGAAGGATTTCAGCAACGAGGAATTACAAAAAGATCGGTTTATTGAGGCATTAGAGAAAGAGCGGTTCATCAAAACCTTTAACGCCATTGCTCACAAGTCCAAAAAAGAAGACAAAGACGGAAATCTGA
>DYRK01000814.1 GCA_020718785.1 Desulfatirhabdium butyrativorans
TTTGCCGGAATGAAGGGAATGCTCGCGGTAAAAGATACTGTGGAACTTGCTGATGAAGTAAATTTTCTCGTTATATGGATTCTTGAAGCAAGGCAGCATGAAAAAAATTTCATCATCAGAGGCGAGGCATCTTATATAGCGACTGTTCAGGAAAAAATAAATAATATTTATGGACAGATACGGAAGATAAAGGAGAAGTTCGGGCAGACCGTCGCCAATTCTCAGACAGACCGCTTGTCAGAGGAAGTCAAAAACTATGAGAATGCGTTCAGTGAATATGTCAGTCTGGAAAAAGAGAAAAATGAAGCCTGGGAACATATCCTGAGCAAATCAAAAGAAGTATCGGAAAAGGCTGAAACTCTTATTGCCGGACGGAAATTGCAATCGGATACTGTCAGAAGCCGTTATATCGAATTGATAAAAAACAGAAACGGCAAAGCAAACGCGTCTGATGCTGTTGTCAGGCATGTCTCGGATATGGAAAACGAACTGAGTGAATATCTTTCTATGAGCGAAGCTGCAAACCGGATGATCAGACTGTTTTTCAGTTCCGTAAAGAATCAGGATAATTTCATTATTTCAAAAGATATGAGCTGTCGTGACGCTGCCGGAAAAGATGCTTCCCGTGCGATTCAGTTGGCAAAAGAGATTACTGCAAAATTCGAATCCGATCCGAATATCAGACAGGGAAACGAATGGGTCAGAGCAGTTGAAGCATATCAGGCGGCTTTTGACAGGTTTGTTTCTCTTACTGTCAAGCAATCGGAGACAGATAAAAAAATGATCGTCCACGCGCGGGAGGGTCAGAAAATCTGCAATGAAATCCGTGAATACCGGCACAATGAGATGCATAAAGAAATTGCTTCCTCCGGATGGATACTGCTCATCGGTACGGTGCTGGGTCTGGTTTTCAGTAGTCTGTCCGCGGTCTTTATCACAAGGAATATCGCGGGACCGATCCGTGAGGTGACAAAGTTTGCGGAGAAACTCAACAGCGGAGAACTGTCCGGGCGCCTCCCCATGGGCAGAGAAATCAACTGCTCGGAAATTCTTGACTGCGGAATGAGAGAATGTGCCTGTTTCGGCAGAGAAGCCTATTGCTGGGTAGAAGCAGGCTCATTTTCCAATTATCCGACATGCCCGCGGGTGATCGAGGGTCAGGACTGCCATAGCTGCGAAGTCTATAAAAAAGCGGCTCCGAATGAGATTCAGAAGATGGTTTTAGCTTTAAACGCCATGGCAGAAACCCTGAATACCAAAGCAGCCATTGCCGCAGCCATTGCCGGCGGAGATCTGAATCAGCATTTTCCTGTCACGTCTTCGAAAGACATGCTCGGCTCCGCGCTCAGAAATATGCTTGAAGGTCTGAATACGCTGATCCGGCAGGTACACGGCGCGGCGGTTCAGGTTGCTTCGGCTTCCGGACAGATATCGGATTCCAGCCAGTCGCTTTCCCAATGCACATCCCAGCAGGCAGCTTCTCTGGAGCAGATATCAAGTTCCATGGTTGAGATCGCTTCGCAGACCCGCTCCAACGCTGACAATGCTTTCAGAGCCAGCCGGATTGCAGAACATGCCCGTGAATCCGCGGAACAGGGAACAGAAGAGATGGCAAAAATGATTTCGGCAATGGATGATATTAACAAAGCCAGTCAGTCTGTTGTCAGAATTATAAAGATAATTGACGAGATTGCTTTCCAGACCAATCTGCTCGCGCTGAACGCGGCTGTCGAGGCTGCACGTGCCGGTCATCACGGCAAAGGATTTGCTGTTGTTGCCGGAGAAGTGAAAAATCTTGCGGGCCGCAGTGCCAAAGCGGCCAAGGAAACCGCTGAACTGATCGAAGGTGCTGTGAAAAAGGCACAGACCGGAAATGAGATCGCGGGTCAGACAGCCGATATGTTAAAGAAAATAAATGAATCCGCGGTCAGCGTGGCAGAGCTTCTGGGCGAAATCGCAGCCGCGTCCGGCGAGCAGGCTCAGACCATTGCACAGGTGAATGAGGGGATCGGGCAGATTGATCAGGTTACTCAGCAGAATACAGCCAATGCACAGGAAACCGCATCGGCTGCCGAAGAGCTTTCCGATCAGGCATTGCACCTGCAGAAACTTCTTGAGCAGTTTAAGCTGAATACCTCGGATATGTCTCAGGAGAAAACTGTCGTTTCACCGAAACCGAAAAATGACATATCTCCGGTCATAAAACCGGAAGATGAGACATTTTCCGATGACAGAAATTTCAGAAAATATTCGTAGGGTCAGCAGATCGAAAAGTTTCAATCCGGCTCTGTTTTTGCACTCCGGAAATTTTTGATCTGCCGGGGAAAAAAGGAGAGAAAAATGACTATCCGTTCAAAACTGCTGTTCAATGCGCTGATTTCGGTAATA
>DYRK01000149.1 GCA_020718785.1 Desulfatirhabdium butyrativorans
TGAAAGACAATACCTTTGTCATGGCAATCGGCAGACCGGAAAATGATTATCTGGGAAAATGGCAGAGGATGTCTTATACAGAGATTTTCAATCGTCTCGGTATAAAAGTAGAATTCAGAGATTATCCGCCTAAACGGGCAAGCATAGAAACAGATGCCGGAAATGTTGACGGTGAACCCGGAAGACCTCACCGATACGCTGCCGAACATCCGAATCTGATAAGAGTTGAAGCGTCACCTTTTTTCCAGAATTTTTCTGCGTTTGCAGCAAAGGGTTCCATACCTCTTTTGAAAGGCTGGGACAGTCTCAAAGGAACTGATTACAAGGTTGAATATCGGCGCGGAGTCACGACATGCGAAACTAATCTGTCCAAAGCTGTAAGTAAGGAAAATCTCACGGATATAACAGATCCGATTCAGGGTTTGAAAAAATTGGCTTCGGGCAGAATAGATTTGTTTGTATATGATGAAGAATGGATACTTCCATTGTTACAAACGCCTGAGTTCAAAGACAGCAAAATACGATCTGTAGGTCTTATGGAATCTGTTCCTCTTTATGCGTATGTGCATAAGAAAAATGCTGCTCTTGCTTCAAAAATGGCTGAGATTATAAAGGCAATGAAATCAGAGGGATTGATTGAGCAGTATCGCATGACGGTTGATAAGGAATTCGGGATTGTCAGAAAATAAGGAATTTCAGGAAACAGGCACAAAAACGACTTGCAAAGTCGTTTTACAGTAAAACGATTTTGCAAATCGTTTGTGCATATTAAATTAAATTCGGAAAGGAGGCAGTATGAGATTCAGTATTGTTACAGCGATGTTGACAGTGCTGCTGTTTTCTGTCAGTAACGCAATGTGTCAGGAAAGTGCGCCTACTCTGAAAAATAATGCCTTTGTCATGGCAATGCTCAGAACGGAAAATGATCATCTGGGAAAGTGGCAGAGATTGACTTATACAGAGATTTTCAAACGTCTCGGCATGAAAATCGAATTCAGAGATTATCCTGCCAAGCGAGCCAGCATGGAAGCGGACGCCGGAAATGTTGACGGGGAGCCGGGAAGAATTTTTCCCTATGCCGATGAACATCCGAATCTTACCCGTGTTGAAGAGTTTCCTTTTTTCCTGAATTTTTCTGCTTTTGCAGCAAAAGATTCCATACCGCCGTTGAAAGGCTGGGACAGTCTCAAAGGAACGGATTACAAGGTCGAATGCCAGCGGGGAATCAAGATATGCGAACTCAATCTTCCCAAAGTCGTAAGCAGGGAAAATCTGTCAGATATAACAGAGCCGGATCAAGGCTTGAAAAAACTGATTGCAGGCAGAACAGATGTGTTTGTGTATGACGAACTCGGAATACTTACATTGCTGCAAACTCCGGAGTTCAAAGACAGCAAAGTCCGATTTGCGGGTGTTATGGAATCCGCTGTTATTTATCCGTATCTGCATAAAAAACATGCTTCCTTAGCACCTAAAATGGCTGGGGTTATCAAAGCCATGAAAGCAGAGGGTTTGATTGAGCAGTATCGCATGACGGCGGATAAGGAATTCGGTGTTATCAGGAAATAGGGAAATTCAGGAAAATCCTGTATCACACACAAACGACTTGCAAAGTCGTTTTACAGTAAAACGATTTTGCAAATCGTTTTGCCGATAAAACGGCTTGCATCTGTTTTAAGTTCTGGCGTTTTACAGAAGCGCAGATTATGCCGGCGGGCAGTATAATTTCAGCAGGTTAAAAATGTTATTCTGAACTAAGGCATTAAGAAAAAATAACTGTCACACTTTCGAGGATGCCGAAGTGCCGAACTTACAGTTTGGCACAAATGCCAAACTGTAAGTTCGGCACTCCGGATGTACAGATTATTTTTTCTTAGTTCCTAAATGAAGAAGATTCTTCGCTATCGCTCAAAATGACAGAACCGCAGATTACGACTGTTGCAAGTATAAATTCAGAAAGGAGAAGGAAAATGAAAACATCTCGCTTGGGATTGCCTGTGAAAGTTATCGTTATAGCAGTTACAGCGATAACTTTCACTACTGCGGTTTTTGCCATATACAGATTTCGGCATGAATCATCGGATTTGTACCGAGATCTGGATGAAAAAATACAAAACAGAATCATACTTTTATCTCCGAGCCTGAAAAAGCCTCTTTTTGATTACGATGAACAGGCAGTGAAAGATATTCTTATGCCTCAGATGGCAGAAAAAGCAATTACCGGTCTGTTTATTTCCAGCCAGGACAAGGTGCTATTCGGATTTATAAGAAATGAGACCGGAAATATTGTTCCCTCCGACAAATTACTTTCCGAAAAAGGCTGCATTGTAAAAAAAGAGACAATAAAAGGCTCTCATAACACAGAACTCGGTGTGCTGAATATTTACGGAACAGATATTTATGTTCATAATGATCTGAAAAAAAAGGCTTTTAACACTTTAGCCGAACTGATTATAATGGATATTCTGATTGCTGTGATCCTTTATTTTTTTATGCGGAAAATGCTGATAAAGCCTTTGGAACAGATGATTAAAGGATTAAAGGAAATATCAAATCAGATCAGTATGGCTTCAGGTCAGGTTTCATCCGCAAGTCAGGATACAGCGGCCGGTGTTTCGGAGCAGAATAATATCATTGAGGAAAGCGGGGCTTCGCTTAAAGAAATATCTTTAATGGCAAAACAGAATGCAGATAATGCAGACGAAGCTGACATATCTGCAAAAGAAACGGGCTTTGCAGTCAATAAGTTAAATGAGACAATGAGCAAACTTATCGGTTCCATGACAGATATTTCCGCAACCAGCGAGAGAATTTCTCAGATTATCAAGTTAATCAATGAAATCGCTTTTCAGACCAATCTGCTGGCTTTGAATGCAGCAATCGAAGCAGCCCGTGCCGGAGAAGCAGGAGCCGGTTTTGCAGTCGTGGCAGGTGAAGTCCGAAGTCTTGCAGGCAAAACAGCAGGTGCGGCAGACAATATTTCTTCTCTTATTGAAGAATCTATTGTGAAAGTCGAAAACGGGACAGAATTGGTTCACCTGACCGAACTCGCTTTTTCCGAAGTGGTAAAAAATGCGAAAAGAATTTCAGAGCTTATTAACGGAATTACTGTTTCTTCATCCGAGCAGACCCGGAAGATCGAATATGTGCATGAAAAAATGAGCCAAAGTAAAAGATTCACACAGCAGCATTCTGCAAATGCCCAACAAAATGCGGCAATATCTGAGGAATTAAATATCCATATCATTGAAATGGATCATATTGTTGAAAATCTGATTAAGCTGGTTAATGTCAATGCCAATTGCAAAGAGACTGATAAAGAGAGAAAGCAGGCACAGAAATGAATGAACTCGCTATAAAAGCCCAGAATCTGAAAAAAGTCTATCGCCGCGGAAGCGAAGAAATTTATGCAGTCAATGATGTGTCTTTGGAAATTAAAAAAGGGGAATATGTGTCTTTTGTCGGTCCTTCGGGTTCGGGAAAAACAACCTTGATTAACATTCTGGGATGTCTGGATAATCCGAGTTCAGGGAAGCTTTCTGTCGCGCAAAAACCTATCTTCGGAGACGGCAGGCCCCTTTCCGAAAAAGAACTGACAAAAATCCGCAGGGAGTTATTCGGCTACATTTTCCAAAAATTTTATCTGATTCCGACGCTGACGGTTATAGAAAATATCATGCTTCCCTGTACTTTTTACAGCAAAATATCCGGGGGCGGGGATGTCTTCGGGCTGATGAACATGCTCGGGATAGAAAAACGGATGAACCATCTTCCGGGGCAGCTTTCAGGCGGAGAAATGCAGAGAGTTGCCATTGCCAGAGCCTTGATAAACAAGCCTGAAATCCTGCTGGCAGATGAGCCTACCGGAAATCTGGATACTGCAAGAAGCAGAGAAATCGGTCATCTGCTCAAAGAACTGAACCGGAAAGAGAACATTACGGTGATTCTGGTTACACATAATCCCGAATTGGCAAAAACAGCGGACAGAATCGTTGAATTGCGGGACGGGAAGATTGCTGCAGAAATTCAGTAGTCGGAGATTATGTTTTCGAGTCGTCTTGAATGATAAGCGACTAACGACAAGGTAAGCAGTGCGCCGTCAGGCTTATTTTTTTCTCGTTCCCAAGCCCCGGCTTGGGAACGAGGAAAAAGATTCGGTGGGTCAGACATTTCTGTCTGACCTTTATCATGAACAGGCAGAAATGCCTGTTCTACCGCTCGGATTACAATCCGCTTCGACCCAACAGCCAGTTTTCGATATTATATATAATATCGAGCAGTTCCTTAGACAGAGGTTTATGAATAAGAGCATCGAATTCCGCTTCAGTAATATCAATCAGCTTTAAAAATTCGTTCAAATCCGAAGGTTTGTTACCATTCAGACACAAGAGGCTCAATTCGGATATGCCCTTTTCCCGAGGAACCATGCCCTTTCGGATATAATGGCTGATTTCTTTACGCATACTGTCGAAGTTTTTCGTATGATCCGTATATCCTTTGATCTGTTCCACACGGCAGCTTGTTCTGGAAAAAGCTTCGGAGGGCCGTTGCCAATTCAGATGTTCACCCAAAATATCATACAATTCTTCAAAAGAATTCCAGCCCGCATACTCGGATAAGGGAAACATGACAGGAAAAAAATCCGTTTTGTCGAGATTTGCCAAGGCTTCCCGTTGATATTTCGTAATTTCATCGAGAATGTCTTCATTTTCATCCGGAGCGTAATCGCCTAAAAATATCGCCAATGCTTTCCGTGACAGTTGACAGACCTTGGCGAACTCCTGTTTGGCGGCGTTTATATCCGGCATACGGAAAGCATAGTCTTTTCCCCGTTGTCCTGATGAAAAGCCGCTGACGATCAGCGGAACCTGTTCTTTTATGGCAACCGGAAAAAGAGTCAAAGACAGAAACAGGGGACACAGACATACGCTGCCCTGTGACCGGAAAGAGGCTTTGTACAGCATAAGCAGTTTTCTTTCATCGAATTTGCCGATGATGTGATCGCAGCCCAGGGTCTCAACCGCATTTTTGATGTTTTCTCTCGCGCCTTCCCGAAACAATTCATTATCAACGGTAAACACGAGAACCCTTGCGCCGATGACTTTTGTCATATAATACAAGACATAACTGCTGTCTTTTCCGCCGGTAAGGGGTACGACACAGTCATACTTCTTACCCGTAGAACCGAATTTTCGAATAATTTCTTTCAATTCCGATTCTTTTTTCCGAAAATCCGTTTCAAGGGGTTGATAAGTCTCGCAAGCCTTGCAGATACGCTGTCCTTCTTCCACCGTCATAACACATTTTTCACACAGAGCCATTTGATTCCTCCGGTTTAAAAATTCATATAATAAAATAAGATTTCTTATTCTGCAAATGCGGCTGAGAGGAAAGTCTCGATACCGCCCTGTCTGTCGCTATTTTGATACATGAAGGTATATGTCGCGGCTAACAAAGGGGCTTTGTGCTTTTGCTGCTGTGTCAGTGCAAAACCGGCTTTCACGGATTCCAAGCCTTCGGGGATTTCTCCTTTTGCCGATGATAAGGCATCAGTCAATTCAGACAGAGCAGCGCCCTGACCGAGTCGTAATCCGATGCTGTAATTCTGGGCAAAGCGGCTGGAGCAGGTAAGGAAGATGTCCGACAAGCCTGCCAAACCGTAAAAGACTTCCGCGTCCAATCCCATGGTCTGCATCAGTTTGCTGATTTCTGTCATGCCTTTGGCAAGCACGAGCGCGCGGAAATTGTCGCCCAATCCGAATCCGGTGACAATGCCGATTTCCAAAGCCACGATATTTTTCAATGCGCTGGCGTATTCATAAGAGCGAATATCTTCTGATACGGCAATCTTGACTTTGGCAGAGGAAAAAGCGCGTTGTCCATGTTGCCGCATCTGTGCCGAAGCAGAGGAAATGACTAACTGGGTCGGCAGATTTTTGACTAAATCCAGAGTAATGTTAGGTCCTGAAAGGCAGCCTGTATGTGCGGTTTGCAGTTCCTCGCGCAGAATGCCGGACATCAGTTGACGGGTTCGAGGCTCAAAACCCTTTGTGACCGAGAGTACGGATTGCCGAACATGAGTCAGGTGTGCGATCCGTCGCGCAGCATCCCGCATGGAGCAGGAATGGACAGCCATAATGAGTAATTGCACATCGGGAATATGCGTCTCTGTTTCACTGGCTACGATGACTTTCGGGTGAATATCCGAATCTGAAAAAAACAGCGGATGCCGGTGCCGAGTATTCAGGCTTTTTATAACTTGCGCGTCATCCGTCAATAAGACGCAGGAATGTCCCGCACAGGCAGCTGCATGTGCCAAAGCCGTACCCATGGTGCCGCTCCCTATCACCGCGACTTTCAGAGTTTCTTTTTCAGAGACCACCGCTCACCTCGATAATTTGCCCGGTCAGATAGCTTGCCGCGTCAGATGCCAGAAAAATCACTGCCTGCGCCTGTTCTTCAGGGCTTGAAAGGCGTCTGAGCGGAATTGATTCCAACAGGGCATTTTGTTCCGCGCCTGAACGCTTATTCCAGAATTCTTCTTTGATTCTTCCGGTCAGAGTGATTCCGGAAGCGACAGCATTGCATGTAATGCCAAAGGGTGCGACTTCCCGCGCCAGTTTGCGCGTAAAACCGTCTATGCCGGCTTTGGATGCCGCATAAGCCGAGGATACTTTGTCTCGCCTTCCGTGCCGGGCGATTGAAGAAAAATTGACAATTCTGCCGTAGCCCTGCTTTTTCATCACCGGGATGACTTCGCGGCAGCAGAGAAAAGCGGAGTTCAGATTCAAAGAAAACAGAGATTGCCACTGCTGCAAGCTCATGTCTTCGGTCAGAACGCCGGACTGACCGGATGAAGAACTGCCGCCGACCGCGTTGATAAGAATGTCAATATGTGAATAACTATCTCGAATTTCGGCAAACACCTGTCTGACTTCGGCTTCTTGAGTGACATCCGCCGTATAGACAGAAAGCGCAACCGTATTGCCTGATTTTTCATTCAACTGCGCGTGTGTCCGGGCAAGTCCTTCGGCATCTATATCTATCAGAATCAAAGCCTTGACCTGTTCGGCCAAAAGCAGGGCAGAGGCTTTGCCGATACCGTGTGCCGCGCCGCTGATGACTGCGATTTTTTCTCTTTTATGTCTCATGATCCCGCGCACCCCAGAGCGGCTAACATCGCCGACATTTTCAGGTTGACTTCCTGATTTTCACGGACAGGATCCGATTCTGCCAGAATGCCGGCGCCGGCTTGAACAAACAGCCGTGAGCCGTATTTGCACAGACTGCGAATTATCAGAGAAAAACGGCAGTCGCGCCCTGATGCCCAGCCTGCCGCGCCTGCATACAGACCGCGTGGAAAGGGTTCTATATCACGGATGCAGCGAATTGCTTCTGTTTTTGAAACACCGCTGACCATTGTGCCGGGAAAAAGTGCAAGCATTGCGTCCACACAGTGAGCGTCCTTCTTCAGGCAGCCCTTCAACTCGGAACTCAGGTGCATGAGATTGCTTTGATAATTGATTTTGAGAAATTTTTTGATTGCCAGGGTATCTGTTTCGCAAAAGGGTTCTAATTCGGCAAATACCTGCGCCAATCCCAAAACATGTTCGGCTAATTCCTTACGGTCACACAAAAGCAATTTTTCTGTCAGACTGTTTTCCCAAGCATTTTTTCCGGCAGCCCGTGTTCCTGCTAAAGGATTGGCGGTAATGATGCCGGCATCGCTTTGCAGCAGCAGTTCCGGCGAGGCAATCGCTGCGCCGACTTGTCCGAAGTCCATGAGTATCGCATCGCTGTAAATCTGATTCAGGCAATACGCATTGAACAATCCCGGCAAATCTCCGTCATAATCGAAACCTATATAACGCGATAAAACAACTTTGCTTAAATCATAAGACAAACGCTGTTTTGCCAGGGCAACAGCGCGCATAAAATCATCTTCGGAAAATTCTGCACAATGAGAAAATCGAGGTATTTCGAAATCCCGCGGAGATATAGGCGTCCGGACAATATCTTCGAGCAGATGAGCATCCGGACCATTGTATTCGAGGGCATCATTTTTGATTCGGATTCTATGTTCGGGAATGAAAAACTGTACTAACGGAAAGCAGGTATTTTTATCAGGAGAAAAACCCTGTGTGCTGTGGCAGGCATCAAAAGCGATATAACCGAAAGCTTTGCTGTTTTCATCGGCAGCCTGATCGCAAAGCTGTCTGAGAGCATGAACCCATTTGTGATTCTCTGTTTTTTCCCCGTTCAGGCATTTCAACTGCGCCTTTGCTCCAAAGCCTATTTCAGTACAGCCCTGATATATATGAAGATAATAAGGCGGCGCAATGCCTTTCCCGGTTTTCAGCCTGTGCAGAACAGCAAGCGGATTCAGGAATTGATTAATGTCTTTGCACAGGGTGATGTTGTGATTCATCTTTGTCCTTCAGATTCTGATTTGTTTCCGCGCAGGAGAGCTTTTTCAAAGGCGAAAGAGCGTTATACATAGACGCCGCAAGCCCCGAACTGTAGAGCAGCAAAGCTGTCGGCATTCCGAAATTCAGTAAAAATACACCGGCAATCAGAATGCTGCCGGGAATGTAGGACAGACGCATTGTCCGGTCAAGATTTTTGTTGAAATCTTCGGCGATGTCAAACAACTGATCCAATTTCTGCAAGGATTGGTTCATCAGTATAATTTGCGCGCAGTCTGTTGCCAAAGACGTTGCCCCGCGCATAGAAACAGAAACATCTGCCTGTTGCAGGGCAATGGCGTCATTGATGCCGTCGCCCACAAAACATACGGTATGCCCGCTTTGCTGCAACTGACGGATTTTGTCTGCTTTGCCTTCCGGCAGGACTTCGGCAAAGTAACTGTCAATATTGAGGCTCTGTGCAAGATGTCTCGTGGGATTCTCATGATCGCCGGACAGGATGCACAACTTCAGTCCGCGCTGATGCAGACTGTCAATCAGGGTCCGGGTTTCAGGACGTAACTGTACGCTTAATTCCAATGCGCCGATGAGGTGACCGTCAACTGCGACCATGACCAAAGAACTGCCGTTTTGCCGGCAATGGTCCCGGGCAGTTTCTATGTCGGCTGAAATCCGGATTCGGGATTGCTGCATGAAACGGGAACTGCCCACCCGAATATGCTGTCCGCGGTGATGCACCTCTACGCCGAAGCCGACTTCATAAGCCGCTGTATCGGGTGTTTCGATATGCAATCCGCGCTGTGCGGCCGCAGCCGAAACAGCTTTGGCAATCGGGTGAGTCTGACGCTTTTCGGCAAGCGCGGCATATGTTAAAACCTGCTCTTCCTGCCAATCAGGGCAACAATAAATGCGGCTCACTTCCGGCTGCTCCGAAGTGAGCGTACCGGTTTTATCAAAGACGAGCGTATCAACGCTACGCAGTTTTTCCAGTGAACGCCCGTCCTTTACCAGAATGCCGTGATGCGAAGCGAGATTCAGGTGAGTGAGCATACTCAGAGGACCTGAAATCAGCATGGTGGAACCGAAACCGCTGTTCAAAATCACCACAGCCCCCCCGAGGCCGACTGTGAGCAATGCCGCACTGCCGGCAGCCAGGACCGGCACTGCCAATTTATCGGCCAATTGTTCTGCACGAGCTTCATGCTCCGAGCGATGCGATGCGACATTGCCGAGAATTTTGACAATCTGTGCGGCAGCGGTTTCGCTGCCGGTTTGCGATACGCGCACATAAAGTTTGCCTGTCAGGAGCAGGGTATTGGCAAATACAGGGTCAGCCGCTGATTTTTCCACGGGCTGAGATTCGCCGGTCAGAATATGCTGGTCAACAGTAGCCATGCCTTCTGCCACATAGCCGTCAACCGGAACAGTTTGTCCGGCTGTCAAAATGATAATGTCGCCGATTCTCAACTCATCAAAACCGATTTCGGTCTCCACGCCGTTGAGTTGCACCCACACCGAACCCGGCTGCTGCAGGCTGAAGGCAGCCGTTAAACTCGCCTGAGAATGTGCCTGAGTACGGGCAGCCAGCTTGAAGGCAAAAAAGACCACTAATGCCATCAGATTGCTGACCACATAATACCCCGCAAGTAAGCCTCCCCATACCGAAAGAGTTCCGATCAGCCGATATTTAAGGCGTTTCTCATAGAATAACGCGTGTAAGCCGCGCTTCGCCAGGGGCAGCATAATATACACCAAACCGGCCGCGCTCAGCAAAGACAAGGGCGGATAGACAACCGATCCGGCAACGGCCAATCCTGTGCCTGTTGCAGATAAACCCAGACGGCGGTTAATATCGGCTTCCTGCACGTTATACTCACCGGAAAATGTCTCCAATTGTTGCGAGCGTTTTCGGCTGCCGAAGAGCGGGTCCACTTTTTCCTGCAAAAATTTTTGGTACCGGTCGTTAAGTGTTTTATAAGTCAAAGAATTTATCTTATCAGCCGTTTTTCTTCCGGAAAGCGCCCAGCCTGCCAGCAAACTGCCTCCGATGAGCAAAGTAAACAGCATCAGTCTGTCCTCACAGAAAAAAGATTAAGGCTGTACCAGCCTTTCTTGTCCGACCATTGACGTTCCAGTGTCATGCCGGCATCAATCGCCAGTTCACGGATATCGTCCCGGTCATACTTGTAAGCGCGATGGAGGCAAATCAATTCCCCGGGTTTGAAATTAAAGCGCTTGTCCAAAGCCCTGAGATTCACCTGCTGCTGAATCAGGCTTTTCAAGTAAATTTCAACCCTTCCTGCTTCGGCGTTGTAAAAACAGAAGCGTTTAAACTGTTCGGGGACAAAATCGCCGTCCAATTCCCGATTAATGCGGCGCAGAAGATTGCAATTGAAACTGTATCGCAGGGCATCCTCTTCTTCTGTGCAGCCGTAAGCCCGATGCAGCACATCCGCATCTTTTTTCAGGTCAATAGCCAGCAGCAGCCTGTCGTCTGCCTTCAGCGTGGGCAGCATTTTTTCCCGCAACAGCAGTGCCGCGGTAAGGCGGTCTGTATGTCCGATGTCACTCCCCAGCCACAACAGCAGCTTGGGCTGTTGAATTTCATGCTCCAGCGCTGCCAGTCCGTCATAATAATCGCCGATCACGCCCAAAATATGCAGATTCGGATACTCCATGCTGAGACGCTTGACGCTCTCCTGCAAAAAATCTCCGGAAATATCAATCGGACAAAAGAGCGCTGTACCCCGCCTGTGCAACAGGGCTTCCAGCAATCGCCGTGTATTGGGGGCGCTGCCGCTGCCCAATTCTATCAACGCGGTATCATCTGCCAGACAGCCAGCGATCTCTGCTGCATAAAGGCTCAGAATTTCTGTTTCCGAACGGGTCGGATAATAATGAGGGTCCCGGGTGATCTGTTGAAACAGTTCCGATCCCTCGGCATCGTACATATATTTACAATCAATATATTTTTCGCTTGCTGACAGACCGGCAGCTATGTCGGCAGCCAGATGCTCAAAAGCATCCTGCTTGGACAAGTGAATAAAACGGTAGGCAGGGTTATGAGTTGTGGTTATCATGCTTATCGGTTTTTGCCTTTCTTTGAATACTGCTTTTATTTCAGGAAATCTTTTCAGAATTTCCTGTC
>DYRK01000150.1 GCA_020718785.1 Desulfatirhabdium butyrativorans
CCTCTTCCGAAAGTTCCGAAAGTGTCACTATGTCTTTTTTCATCATAACTCCTAGGGAGAGGTTCGGGGCAAGGGGTTCGAGGTGAGAGGCAAGGAGTCATAGTCACCCCTTACCCCGAACCCCTGACCCCTCACCCCTTCAGCATTTCGTCCAAACACGCGATAAGGGAATCTGTCTCACTTTTTCCGATAATCAGCGGAGGAATAAAACGCAGAATATCGTCTTGAATGCAGTTGATGACGAATCCTTTTTCCATACAGGCTTTGACAACAGATTCACCTTTGATTTTCAGTTTCATGCCCAGCAGCAGACCCATGCCTCTGACATCTTCGATGACTTCATGCCGGTCTTTGAGCGATATGAGTTTTTCCTTGAAATATGCGCCGATTGTCTTACAGTGATCGAGAATATTTTCTTCGGAAATCGTCTTCATCGTTTCTAAAGAAGCTGCTGTAATCACGGGCGTTCCGCCGAATGTGGAGGCATGTGCGCCGGGTCCGAAAGATTCGGCAATATGCTCCCGCGTCAGCATTGCTCCGATAGGCAGTCCGTTGCCCAGGGCTTTGGCCAAGGTCATAATATCCGGCTCGACTCCGAACTGCTCGTAAGCAAATAGCGTGCCGGTACGTCCTATGCCGGTCTGAATTTCGTCAAAAATAAGAAGCGTGCCGCTTTCATTGCAGATTTGTCTCACAGCTTCGAGATATCCGGGTTCCGGACAGCGCACTCCGCCTTCTCCCTGAATCGGCTCCAGCAGAACCGCACAGGTTGAGGGACCGATTTTTTTTCTCAATGCCTCTGTGTCGTTAAACGGCACAAAATCAAAGCCTTCAAGCACAGGATCGAATCCCTTTTTGATTTTATCCTGTCCTGTGGCAGAAAGCGTAGCCATGGTTCTTCCGTGAAAGGATTTTTCCATAGCAATGATTCTGTATCTCACGGTTTCCCCTTTGTCACTGAAATATTTCCGGGAAATTTTGATGGCTGCTTCATTGGCTTCCGCACCGCTGTTGCAGAAAAACACACGATCCGCAAAACTATGCTCCGTAAGCCATGCCGCCAGTTCGGTCTGGGGAACCGTGTAGTAAAGGTTTGAAACATGAAAAAGGGTTTCGGCCTGCACAGAAAGGGCTTTTGCTACCCGCGGGTGAGCATGTCCCAAATTGCATACCGCTATTCCGGCAACAAAATCCGTGTATGCCCGGCCCTCCGAATCCCAGAGCTTACAGCCTCTCCCTTTTACAAAAACTACCGGAGAGCGTTTGTAAGTCCGTGCCATCACTTTATCTGCTTTGTCTATAATTTCGTTGCTCATCATGCCGTCACTTCCCGTAAAACGATTTTGCAAATCGTTTATTCTGCTCCCGTAGAACGATTTTATAAATCGTTTATTGTCTGTAATTTCAAACGATTTGCAAAATCGTTTTACGCTGTCACTTCTGTTCCGATGCCTTTGTCTGTGAAGAGTTCCAACAGCAAGGCATGACGCTTCCTGCCGTTGATGATATGAACCTTGCCTACGCCTCCCCCGAGTGCATCCAATGCGTATTCGATTTTGGGAATCATTCCGCCGGAAATGCTTTTTTCCTCAATCATCCGATGACTGTTTTTTGCATTCACGGAAGAGATGAGAGAACCGGAGGAATCCAGCACTCCGTCAACATCGGTAAGAAGAATCAGACGTTCCGAGGAAAGAGCTTTAGCTACCGCGCTCGCCACCAGATCGGCATTGATGTTATATGTCTCTCCCGATTCCCCCACGCCCACCGGCGCGATCACGGGAATAAAGCCGCTCTTTGTCAGAGTATGAATGATTTCAGCGTTTATCTCTCTGACTTCTCCCACCAATCCCGGATCAATAATTTCAGGGGGCTTATTGGCATCATCCTGATACATAATCGTCATTTTCCGCGCAATGATAAGACTGCCGTCTTTGCCGGTCAGACCCACGGCTTTTCCGCCTTCCCGGTTGATCTGAGCCACAATTGCCTTGTTGACTTTGCCTCCGAGAACCATTTCTACCACATCCATCGTGGGTTCGTCGGTCAGGCGCATTCCCCTGACGAATCTGGAGGCTATGCCCATCTGATCCAGAACCTGGTTGATCTGAGGTCCCCCGCCGTGAACAATCACCGGATTAAGCCCGATAAATTTCATCAGCGTCACATCCCGGGCAAAATCTTCCTTTAACTGCTCATCCGACATGGCATGACCGCCGTATTTTATAACGATAGTCGTGCCGTAAAATCGCCGGATATAAGGCAATGCCTCTATCAGAATATCTGCAATATTTGTCGTCATTTCTCATTTCTCACTATTCACTTCTCACTTACAGAATATAACGGCTGAGGTCTTCATTCCCACGGATGTTTTTCAGTCTGTCTTCCACATAACTGCCGTCAATCACGATGCTTTTTTCTGCCATATCCGGTGCGTCGAAAAGAATATCTTCCAGCAGATATTCCATAATCGTATGAAGCCGTCTCGCACCTATGTTTTCCGTGAGATTATTCACTTCTTCCGCTATTCCTGCAATTTTTTCGACTGCATCATCTTCAAAGACAACATTCAATCCCTCGGTTTTCAGAAGCTCCACATATTGAAGCATCAGCGCATTTTTCGGCTCGGTCAGAATTCTCAGAAACTCATCTTTTCCGAGCGAATCCAATTCTACACGGATGGGAAAGCGTCCCTGAAGTTCGGGAATCAGGTCCGAGGGCTTGACCGTATGAAACGCGCCCGAAGCCACAAAAAGGATATGGTCTGTTTTCACGGGTCCGTATTTGGTTGTAACTGTGGAGCCTTCCACGATAGGCAGAAGATCGCGCTGAACCCCTTCTCTGGACACATCGGGACCGTGACCGCCGCCGCCGCCCACAATTTTGTCAATCTCATCGAGAAAGATTATTCCGGACTGCTCGACTTTTCCTATGGCTTCGCTTATCACCTTATCCATATCCACAAGATTCTGAGCCTCTTCCTGTGTCAGCATTTTCATGGCTTCCGCGACCTTGACCTTGCGCCGTTTCATATTTTTGGGAATAAGGTTGCTGAACATATCCTTGAAATTGATCCCCATTTCCTCCATACCGACATTGGAGAAAATTTCCACCATGGGTATGTTCCGTTCCGCAACTTCAAGATCAACATAGCGTTCATCCAGTTTTCCCTTGCAGAGCATTCCGCGGAGCTTTTCCCTTGTGGAAGATGCCTTGTCGCTCCCTTCCCCGGCAACCTCCAGAAAGACTTCTCCGTCTTCGTTTCTCTGAACCGGCTCGGTTCTGGGTTTGGGAAGAAGAAGATCGAGCATCCGCTCCTCGGCAATATGCCGTGCCTTTTCCTGTACGCTCTCCTGCTCCCTTGACTTGAGCATATTCACGGTCACTTCCACGAGATCGCGTACCATGGATTCGACATCTCTGCCCACATATCCCACTTCGGTGAATTTGGAGGCTTCCACTTTGGTAAACGGGGAATCCGTGAGTTTGGACAGCCGCCTCGCTATTTCAGTCTTTCCGACTCCTGTCGGACCGATGAGAATAATGTTCTTGGGCGCGATTTCGTCCCTGAGTTCTTCGGGAACCTGCTGTCTGCGCCATCGGTTCCTCAACGCAATGGCTACAGAACGTTTGGCTTTGTGCTGCCCGATAATGTATTTGTCTAATTCTTTGACAATTTCAGATGGTTTAAGATTCATAACTCAATGAAGAGAGTGAAGATTTTTCAATCGTCAATCTCTCATCCCCCTAATTCTTCTATGGTTAGCACATCGTTTGTATATACACAAAGTGAAGCGGCAATTTTCATCGCCGCTTCTGCGATAGCCCTGGGATCCAATTCCGAATGCCTTATCAGCGCAGTCGCGGCAGACTGTGCGGCAACGCCTCCGGAGCCGATACCGATAATCCCGTCGCCCGGTTCGATCACATCTCCGTTTCCGGATATAAGAAACATACGGGAATCATCTGCCGCGATCATCACAGCCTCGAGACGCCTCAGATATTTGTCGGTACGCCAGTCTTTTGCCAATTCCACCGAGGCACGTTCCAGATTTCCGTTGTAACGGCTCAGTTTTGCATCTAACCGTTCGGAAAGATTCATGGCATCCGCGGTCACTCCGGCAAAACCCACGATGATTTTGTCATTGTAAATTCTTCTGACTTTTCTGGCATGATGCTTGATGATGATATCATTCATCGTGACCTGACCGTCACCGGCAACCACCAGTTTTCCCTTATGTCTTATGGCAAGTATGGTTGTTCCATGAAAATTCATTGTTTACCTTCGGGATTCTTGGTACCGGGGACTGGGTGCTGGGGACTGGGTACTGGGTGCTGGCAGCAAGTCCCCAGCACCCGGTACCAAGAACCCGGCACCCGGCACCTTAAAATTCAATGAGCGATTCCAGTTCTTTCCAGTTGCCGACTTCTGCAAAAGGATGCTTTTCCCTGTTCCAGGGCTGACGGAAAAGAACGGGCGTGATACCGGCTTTTTCCAGAAGAAAGCAGGTGTCCAATCTGTCTTCCACAAAACAGGAAATCCCCCTGCTCAGGAGGACCTCTGTTTTGCTTTCGAAAGAACCGGTTGCAATCACTTCCACGGCATCCGGATCAAGGGGCAGAAGACGCTGTATCCACTCCATGATGGGTCCGATATAGGGCCGGGCAGTGACAAAGAGAATCGGCGCGTATTTCCTGCCCAGCCGGGTTAAAACCTCCCGCGACCCCTCTATCTCTTTCAGGGCTGACTGATGATTCCCGTCCTGTATCCGTCCGATAATCGCTTTGATAATATCCGGTCGGATTCCCAGACATTCTTCCAGACTGTAGCGGTTAATATCTTCGTAGCGGAATCCCTCCAGCAGATATTCATCCCTTGCAATATCGAGAAACAATGTCATGGTATCGGCAATCACGCCGTCTATATCGAAAGCCACGCGTTTCGGATCAATTCTGAAGTTCGTCATTCCACGTTCCCTGTTAGGTGATGCCATGACACCGGCAAAATTATGCGGCTCTTCGGGTTTTTTTCTTCAGCCGGATAATACGGCGTCTGAGAATTGCCGACATTTTTTCATCCGCTGCCTTTACCGCGGCTTCGCGTTTGGCTTTTACCGCTCTGATTTTTTTCTTGATATCCCGGACAAAAGAGGTATCTGCCCGATTTTTGTCCGTCTCTTCAATGCCCCTTGCCTTTCTGACAGCACTGAGCAGTTCCGGTTTGTTCATTCCGTGAACGCCTGCGATGTCAGGAATCTCCTTTGCCACTTCCCTTAATTCTTTAGCCGTCATTTTTTCCAGAGGTTTTTGTTTGGCTTCTTTTTTTTTAGCGCCCATATTCCGATAAGTCTCCAATTTTCTAAGTTTAAATCACGATGAGATTTTTTGCATTCTCCGATAATCTGTTCTGTCAGAGAACAGCGGAAAGCGACTTGAAACCGTTAAAAACTAAAAAGTAAATTTATAAACTGTTTTTTCTGATTCTGTCAACCTTAATTATTCATGAATCATCCGGGATTCTTTCCGATGTGATCTTCATTCGATGATTCCATCTGATAACCTCTCTTAAAAATTATAAAATAATGACGGAGAATGTATTTTTCAAGGTTCCGCACTTTTTTCTGACATAAAAAGACCGACGCGTCCGGCAATTCTGAAAAAAATCCGTACCGCAAAAAAATGCAGAAAAATATTGACATGGTTTTTAAAAAAAAGTAAAGTGGATTTGTTTATTTTTTTTATTTCTGAATCAAGATTCAGGGGTTATCGAAAGCTGATGATAAAAGAATCCACTGTGCCGTGATCAGACGGCATCTGACGTATAATCATTTGTTAGCCGTCTGAAGAAGGAAAATTAACAACAATGGCATTAAGAGAAGAATTAAAAAAACAGGGCAATTGGCTTTTCAGGTGGCGGAGCTATCTTCCTCTGATTATGATTATAATCGTCCTTTTGGGGATGGGTTATTTTGAATATCCCGGTCATAGTGAAAAATATGATGATATATGGGAAATAATCTGTTTGTTCATATCATTTTCAGGAGTCGGGATCCGTTTTTTCACAGTCGGTTATACACCCGAAGGAACATCGGGAACAAACACACGGAAACAGATAGCGGACAGTTTGAATACTGCGGGGATGTATTCGGTAGTCAGACATCCTTTGTACTTGGGCAATTTCATAATATGGTTCGGCTTATCCGCTTTTTTCCATTTGTGGTGGTTCAGCCTTATAGTTACACTTATATTCTGGTTGTATTATGAGAGAATAATGTTTGCTGAAGAAGAATTTTTAAGGGAGAAATTCGGAGATATCTATTCACAATGGTCAGAAAAGACACCTGCCTTTATACCTGATATGCGGAAATGGCGTTCTTCTGATATGGCATTCTCATTCAGAAAAGCTATAAAAAATGAATATAAAAGTATATTTGCCATAATTGTTGCTTTTTTAATTCTTGAGATTATCGGTGATATATTTGTGGAACAAAAATTTGAAATAGACAAAATGTGGCTGTCAATATTAATCGCCGGTTCGATAATGTATGTAATTATCAGATTTTTAAAAAAGAGAACAAAAATATTGGATAATGAGTAAAGATAAGATGTTATAAGGCAAAAATGACGGCTAACCAAGCGTTGCACCGGACAGGGCGGACAAGCCGCCCTGCCGGTGAACTTGTCGTTAGGTACTCAGTTTTTCTTATTTCCGATCTCTGTGTGAGTATTCACAACTACCGGGAACATGTTCACAACGTTGCGCTTCGCGCGGTAAACGGAATGTGGTATGATACAGGGTTTTGCTGTCAGTTGTGCCGTTATTACAGATATTTATCGTTGACTTCTGTACGGAAATATGGTATTTATTTTATCAGGTTTACACAACTTCAACCCGGACTTTCACTTATCCGACTTAAACTTAACACCTAACCATCAGTTGCAGTTGGCGCCTATGGCGCACCTGAACTTTGTGTTATGTCTCTTAAAGGAGGATCGAATGTGGTTTGAAACACTCACTGGTTTTCGTGAAGAATCTCCAAAGCAAGTTCGTGAGAATATGTCTGTTGGTGGGGACTTATTGAAGTCTCACATAAACGGCAAGGAATATTTTTGCGGGTTCTTAGAAACTCCATCGTTAGCTGAATTACGAGATCGTGTCAATCACAGTAAAAGTCATTCTGGGAAAATATCTGTCCGTGAAATAATAGCTAATGTTCAACAACTCCATATTGATAAGTCAAATGCCGGATCATTGTTTCAAGCAGCTTCACAATTTAACCTGCTCGAAATGGTGTCCCCCAATGTTACGCCAGAACATGGAGTTGGACGCTATGAGCATGATCGGACGCAGGGCCCAGCCTGTGCTATAGCAACAGGTGCAGGAACAATTTATCGAAACTATTTCGTGAATGTTAATGGAGAACCAGGTCAAACATCTGAAAATCAAATAGACTGTCTTGCCGACATTGGAACAAAGTTAGGGAACTCGGATAATCATCTTTGGGAAATGAGAAATGGTTACGCTTTGGCATCCGAAGAAGGATTGATAGAGATCACCAATAAAATCAAATCAGCAACTGAATCAGAGATTGATGGGCTAAGAAAATTGTTACGCATTGGTATTCAGTGGAATACAGAAGTAACATTAAGCAATTCAAAACACACAGTTACACAAGCATATTGTTCAGCCTTGCCCGTTGCATATTCACAACAATCATCAGAGCGTTGGGCAAGCTTTGCTCAAATTATTTTAGAAGCTTCATACGAATCAACCATATGCACAGGTATTTTGAATTCCATGAAAACTGGCAACAGTAAAGTATATCTCACTCTTATCGGAGGTGGCGCATTCGGTAATGAAAGAACATGGATAATAAACGCAATCAAACGCTCCTTGAAACTCTATCGGCATATTGACCTTGATGCTGTCATTGTAAGTCATGGATATTCAAATAGTCATGTGCAAGAATTAATTAGCCAATTTTAGAACCGGATAATATACGAAAATTAAAAAAGTGAGACATAACAAGGCGCTCAACCGGACAGGGCTATCGCCCTGCCGGTTAGCTTGTTGTTATGCCACTATCTAAAGCGAGGCATAGGGAAATATAATATACCAAAAAGTCATTCCGTTTCTCGGCGCGTTGCTATCCTGCGGACTTTGCATCACAGCCTTTCCGGGAAGCCCGATTCCCATGCTGGCGTGGATTTGCATGGTTCCATGGCTGGTAAGCCTGAGATATTCCAAGCCTTTTTCCGGCGCAGTTTCAGGACTGCTTCTCGCCTGCCTGTACGCCATGCCCTGCACATGGAACGGTATTTACACCGCAGCAAAAACGCTGGGTGATGACCCGATAAAAGCCGGAATTTTCACAATTCTTTTTTTCACTCCATACTTTATTCCCTTTGCGGTTGTCGGGATTTATGCTGCTATGTCAGGATTGACAGGCATTCGGCGGGCATTTATCGGAAGCGCTTTATGGGTTGCTGTGATGTATGCGATGCCTTCCGTGTTTCCGGTTACGCCCGGACTGATGCTGCATGTTTTTCCTTTGGCAATTCAGCTTGCCGATGTCGGCGGTGTGCCGATGGTGAATTTTATCTTATTCCTGATAAACTTTCTGATTGCCGAAATTTTTTACCGAATGCTGAAACATCGGCGACCGTTCAGAGAATTCGGATATTTGCTTATCGTTATCGCAATTATCACAGGATACGGGTGGCTCAGGCTGGCAACATTCCAATCTGATGATACTGCCCGAAAAATCAATGTCGCGCTGATTCAGCCGAATCTGCCGCGCGGCGTCAATGAAATCGGACTGATCCGCGATAACCGGACTCAGGTGATTTCCGCTTTGGAGATGACCCGCCGTCTGCTTAAAACAAATCCGATTGATCTTGCTGTGTTTCCCGAAACATCGGTTGCCGCACCGTGCGGCGAGTCAGGATTGGTATTCCGCAAACTCTCGACTGTGGCAAAAGAGACCGGTGTTTCTTTTCTGTATCAATGCTTGGATTGTCAGGAAAATTCCTGCTTCAACGCCGCATGTATCATTTTCCCCGATGAAAAATCTCTGGGGCTGTATCGCAAACGCGCCTTGATTCCTTTTTTGGAAACACCTCCGACCAGCGGATTTTACAGCCTGCTGACAGGACTTGCGCCAGTGAAACGGTTTTTTCAGACCGGAACAGAGAAGGTCATTTTTCAGATGGAACAAGGCATCCGGGTAATGCCGCTGATCTGCTATGATGTTCATTTTCCCGAATTGGTCAGAAAAGGTGAAATCGGCGACCTGATTGCGGTCATGGCAAATGATCAGACTTTCGGGAAAAGCAGAATCGGCTATCTGGATTATGCCATGAACATCTTCCGGGCAGTTGAAATCAGACGCCCTCTGCTCAGAGTAACCAATACCGGACCCAGCGCGATCATTGAAACAAGCGGGCAGACCGTTCCCGGCACTCTGACGCCCTCATACCGCCCCGAAGCGCGTGCCGCAACGCTGCATATTCCCGATGTGCAGACGGTTTATGCACAATATGGTGATATATTTCTTTATCTTATCTATTGCTTAGTTTTATGGGAACTGATAAAATTGATATGGTCTGTATTTATACATAGATGACTTACAAAGGAGGAACATTATGAAGGCAAGTAACAAATTGTTGTTGGTCGTAATAGTCATTGTGATGTCCGCTGTCAGTGCCGATGCAAACTTATGTTGCGTCGGCGGCGGCGGTGAAAATTGCTGGAACCAAGGAACTCCCCATAACCGTTCCTACGTAATGATCAATCGGAATATACCGATTCCGGATAGCATCCGCAAAAAATCCGCAGTTGTCCAGCGATCCCGGACTATCAGAGAGAATCCGTCTCTGAAATGCGGAGAGAACGCACTTTGCGGAACATTGCCCGGAACTTTTGAATGGATTTACGGAGAAGTGGGTATTTACTATTTCGACAATACTATACAGCGCAACGTTTTTGTTCCTGTGTATGTGAAAGAAGCGGCTTTATCAGATGGCGAGTATGTAATACCCTATATGATCCCGAAATGGGACGGAAAAGTCTTCTGGATGAATATCAATCCGAAGACTCCCCGTCTGTGGATTCAGCCCTTTTATTTAGATGATGATCCGGGCAGTTGTACCGGGTGCATGAAATTTATCAGCCGCGCCATGCTTTGCAGACAAAAAGGTAAGGATTATACCGACTATCCTTACGAGGCGGCGTTGATGTATATGTATGTAACTGTGGATGCGGATTTCAACGTAAAGGATTATACAGTAGATTTGTATGATCAGGATGACAATCTTCCGGATTCGGGTAAAGGCTTGAAACTGGCCATGGGGGATTTGATACAGACGCTGCACATCGAAGACGACGGTGATGATGCTTCAACGGATTGGAATTATGTAAGACTCGAAGATGCTGATGAGATTACACAGGAGCCGCAATTCGAGTATGCCGGATATATTCCCGGAAGAGATTTCACAACGACTTACTCTGACATTATTGATCTTCCTCAGACAGACCTTGTTTTCCGTGTGGCAGGATATGTGCATGACGTTGCAACGAATACCGAAAAACCGACATATTCTCAGCTTCAGCCGATGGGCAAGCTGAGAGATAATGTCTGTGCGGCTTATCCGCAACTGACAACGGCAAATCCCGGACTGGCGGATGTTGTCGAAGGGCTGAGAATTCTTGCCGCACTTGCGCCCCAGCATTTCTGTTTCAGGGATGTGAACGGCGATAACAAATTCGACATGGCGGAAGTGGTATGGATGCTTCAGAAGATTGCCGGGCTGCGTCAGGCGGCTTAACTGATAATAGCATAACCATCAGTTGCAGCTGATTGACACGGCTGAACATTGTGTTAGCCTGACAAAGACAAGCGATTAAAACGGCCGAATATTTGTACAAATCAACAAGACAGGAACAACGAAATGAAAGAAGGCAATTATCGGCAAGCACTCATCGACAAAATCGAAGTTCCGGTAGAGCAAAAGGAGGTAACAGTCGGGGCTGTTGAAACTGCATACCTGTCCGCAGGAGACGGTCTGCCAGTGGTTTGTTTGCATGGCGCTGGAGCAGGAGCAGTCACTTGGTACCCATCGATAGCTGCACTCGCGGAACACTTCCATGTAATTGCGCCAGATATAGTAGGCTATGGGGAATCGGATAAACCAAATGCTGCCTATGACCGACCTTACTTTGCAGCTTGGTTGAGGGATTTTTTGTCAGCACTGGGGATATCGAAGGCGCATATTGTAGGTCTATCACAGGGAGGCGCCATTGCCCTGCAATTTGCCTTGGAGAATCCGGAGATGGTCGAGAGGCTCGTTCTGGTTGATTCCGGCGCATTGGGCGCTAAACCATCTTTCTTTCCATTTTTCGGGATGGTTTGGATGAACAGCATTCCCTCTGTCGTAGCAAATCGTTTTATTTCGCGATACCTGCTTGTCAATCCTGAAAATAGAGATCCAAATCATGGTCATTATTCACTCCAGGTGCTTAAGAAACCGGGTGGTAAAAACGCTTTTAAGCAAGGACGGGGTGCAGCTGTATC
>DYRK01000815.1 GCA_020718785.1 Desulfatirhabdium butyrativorans
TCTTTATAAATAAATAAAGGATAAACCGTCTGAACAGCTTTGTCAAGTGTTTTTTTCACATCCGAATAAAAATTTTCAGGCTGTCCGAACCCTGATTCGCCTGATTAAAGGATTGACAGGATTTCTGTCAGACCCTCCGATCAGATGTCTGAACGGGGATTTCGGGGATTTTCGGGATTGACAGGATTTCAGAAATCCTGAAAATCCTTTTCTCGTTCCCAAGCCCCTGCCTGGGAAGGCCCTTGCAGGGGAGGTCCCCGGCTTCCCGTGACGGAAGACAGCCCGAAGCCGGGGCTTGGGAACGAGGAAACCCGGTATCCGGAGTGCCAAAATGAAATTTTGGCAATGTGCATTGTGCTAAAATTTCATTTCAGCACTCCGGAATGTCTTACTCCGAAAGCCCGTTCAGGATGAACAGGGCTTCCGCAAGCCCGATCTGCCCGTCGTTCACATCCGCATCAGGACAGACCTCGGCATCGGAGCCGGAAAGCGTCTGCAAAGTCAGAACCGCATCTTTCAGCGTGATCTTCCCGTCCGCGTCAATGTCTCCGGGCATACAGTCTTCCGCAAACAGACCGGCAATTGTCTCATTATCCGCTTTGCGGACAGCATCGTTCACGCCGTCTCCGTCCGAATCGTAAGCGATTTCCGCATCCGAAAAAGTAATACTTCCGGCAGATGTCACTTTCACGCCGAAAGCGAATTCTGCGGTTCCGCCTGCGGGAACATCTCCTGTCCATTCGACCTGATTTGACTCCGAGTCATAAGTCATTCCGGAACCCGAGCGTTTTCCCGAAGCCTTATATTCCGTACCTTCGGGCAGCGGAACGGTGAACACAACACCGGAAACATCTCTGTCCCCGTCGTTAGTGATACTTGCGGAATATTGCAGCGTATCGCCTGCAACAACCGTTCCGTCCGTGCCGGAGTCAATGTGCGTGACAGCACGGAGTCCGGGACCCGCAGTGACAGTGAGCGTGAAACTCTTTTCTGCGGTCAGTTGCCCGTCCGTGACCGTCACGGTGATCTTTGCAGTACCGGCTTTGCCTTTTACCGGAGTAAGCGTGACAGTACGCTCCGCGCCGGTTCCGGTCAGAGCGATATTCGCATCGGGAAGAACCGCCGGATTGTCCGACTTCGCAGAAATTCTCAGGTAGTCATACCCTGTATCCTGATCGCTCACAGTGAATTTCACTGACGCCGCAACATCGTCGTCCGTATTCACATTTGCCATATCGGAGAGAATCGGCGGATCCGGAGTATTTCTCACCGTGAGAACGATGAACCGCTCGAAATATGCAGCCGTCTGATCCGTGCTGCGGATCCGGATGCTCGGCTTAGGATTTGTCTCGTAGTCAACGCCGATGCCCGTTTTCAGTGTGTTTCCTTCGATTCGGAACAGGGCATTGTCCGTATCGCCTTCGCCGGAAACGAGGCTGTAAGTATGCGTATCTCCCGCATCGTCTTCGCTCACGATATTTGCCGCAAAAGCTCCCGGCTCATTCTCCGGGACCGAGCCTGCGTAATTTGACAGATGCAGGAATGTCGGACCTTCGGGAACATCCGTCACTGCAATGACAAATTCGGCATGGCACCACGCGTAAGGCGTAGCGGAGTCAATACTCAGCAGGGATATCCGGAGTTCCTTCTTTTCCTCATAATCCGGCTTCGTATTCCCGTCTGTTTTCAGCACGTTGCCGTCAATGACGAAAAAGCCGTTGTCAATGCCCGGCACATAAGCCGGGAAAAATTCGTAGCGGTGCCCTCCGGTCGGCTCAATCGTGCCGAAAGTCCCGATTACGGTTCCGGCAGGCGAATTTTCCTGAACCGAAGCCGAACCGTGAACTGCCGCCGAGCCGTTCAGCGTCACGCCTTTGCAGGTCTCGTAGGGATGAAACCACGTGATGGCGGATGTCTCATTGCTGTAATCCGAGTTTCCGCCTGCATTGTATGCCCGGATCCGGTAGTGATACTCCCAACTGTAACTCAGCGGCGAATCCGTATAAGAAGCTGCATTCGCTCCGGCAACGCCGACCGTCACCCAGTCGGCGCCCATTGACCATCGCTTGATAATGAAGCCGGTTTCGTTGTTGCTGCTGTCTGTCCATGTGAGATAAATTGCCTCATGAGAAACCGGCTGTGCGGTCAATCCGGACGGAGCCGCAGGCAGTCCCGCAGGCGGAGGCGGAGGAAGCGGAGCGGCTGTTCCCGTGCATTTCAGCGTGTAATTCGCCGAAGAACCGGCCGCATTGTGATTCACCGTCAGCGTTGCGGTTCTCAATCCTGCTGCTCCGGGAATACACTGAATTGTAAGGTCCTGAGCGGCTCCGCCGTCTGCAATGCTCAGAGTTGCGGGCGTAACCGAAAAATCACCCGGATTTG
>DYRK01000816.1 GCA_020718785.1 Desulfatirhabdium butyrativorans
GATACCATTCCGAATAATCTTCTTCCCGTGTGGGACTGACTGCTGTTTTGACTTGCTTTGCCATGCTGTTCCTTTCGACAGGCATGAAATACCCGCCTTATCTTGCTAAATTCTTTCACAAAAATTTATAAAATTCTGAAAGCTTTTCAGATGATCCGGTTCCTCATGGATACGCGCTTTCAATTGATTCAAATAGGTTTCGTCCAGTACATGACCGGGATATTTCTTGGTATAGCTGAGATTTTTTTCAGCAAACAAAGCTTGCAGACAAGCTTCGTGAAAATGGGCATGAGTATTGCAACCCCGATATTTTCCCATCTGTTCCGGATCCTGCGCCGAAACATCATAGTAATTCGTGTATTCAGCCAAAACCGGGTTCTGAGGATTTCTTGAGTAAATTCTCCGATTCCCCAGAAACCATGTTTCCATACAGCGATTCTGCACAATCAGAATCAATTCCGCATGATCAAGTTTAAGCTGCTTTTTTTCCAAAAAGCAATGAATATCTGCTTTGACTTCCTCGATGCTGTTTTCTTCTGCATCTAAACAAATGACCAAATAATCGTATTTTCCGACAGAATTGACTTCCTCGATAGCATCCGAAATTTCAGGATAAAAAGGCTGTCCGTTTGCATTCACAATCTTATAAGTATTTTCATCCGGTTCGTCAGAAAAAAGGATTTTCCGGATATTCGGCGCAAGATAAGAAAGCCATGCCGGATAAACTTTGCTTTCGGTTTTTCCTTCTACGAGAAAATAAATATTCATTGAATACCGTCGGAATATTCTTCCAATTGAAGCAGTTCCATAAATGCGCTGTGCTTTGTTTTTCCGAGCTTGAAATCCGAGGCATCCCTCACCGTGACCGTATTCCCTTTGCGGGTAACGATTTTCCAGTGTTCCATAGCGATATTGTTGATGATGTAGGGATGATGGCTCGTGATGATAAACTGTAGGTCTCTGTCTTGGGACAGATTCTCGGTCAAAGCGTCAATACAGTTTATTCCCAGACTGTTTTCAAATTCATCTATGAGAATGACGCTTCCTTCAGGCAGCAGATACAGTTCCATGAGGTGTCTCAATACTCTGAGCATTCCTGAAGAAATCCTGTGTTCCTCTATCCAATTCATTATTCCTTTTTCTTTTATCTGAATCCAAAATGAAACAGCATCGTTATACTTTCTGTCAGGCTCAACTTTTATATCTTCCGCATATGGGAATATCTCAATAAAATGCTGCTTGATTTTCTCAAAAGTTTCAGGATCATTTTTGTAACTGAAAAATAGTCTGAACTTTAAAGGCGATCCCATCTTGAGCATATCTTTTGTAATAAGCATATCTTTGAAGCTCGAATCTGTAGGAGAAATTAAAAATCCCGGATCATAAGTTCCACTGTAGATAACAGTTTTAAATGCCTTATAAATCGGCTCAATAACTTCTTCCAGATTTAATATTGTAATAACGCTTTGGAAAGGCGAGAGTTTGGGCGTCTCTTTTCCTTTTAAGATAATGTCGCTGAATTTGCGTTCAACAATGAGCAACTGATCGTATGTCAATTTTTCATAAATGATTTTAAACTGTTCTGTCTCATTTTCTCTCTCTTTCTTTGTCTCAAATTCTCCTTCCCAGCAATAGGTCAAGCCGTTTTCGGCTGAAAATGTGACATTCCATTTTACGCCGTTCAATGATTCGCCTTCGGCAATTTCTTTTAAATTCATTATGGATTCAAGAATCAGCGTCTTTCCCACGCCGGAAACTCCCACCAACAATGTCAGATTGTCAGCGGAAAAATCAACCGGATTCAGATGCCAATCCGCTCTGTTGTCATGATATTCCAATGTCCTGATTTTCATATTTCCTCACCTCCTCGAGCAACACCGCCGCAAGCTGCTCCTGCGGAAACTGCTTCACGACTTCCCCTTTTTTGAACAAAATCCCGATCCCGTCACCGCCCGCTATGCCGATATCCGCTTCTTTTGCCTCGCCGGGACCGTTGACCACGCAGCCCATAATGGCAATTTTTATGGGCAATCGGCATGTGAGCAATGCCCGTTCTACCTCTTCGGCAATGTCAAACAAAGGAATTTTGCAGCGCCCGCAGGTGGGGCATGAAATAATTTCGGGTCCTCTGCGCCGGATATCCAATGCTTTCAGAATCTCATATCCCACGCGTACTTCTTCCGCGGGATCACGAGTCAGGGAAACGCGTAAAGTGTCGCCGATGCCTTCTGCCAAAAGCATTCCGATGCCCAATGCGGATTTCACAATCCCCGGAAAAAGTCCCCCCGCTTCCGTGACGCCGATGTGAAGCGGAAAATCCGTTTTGGCGGAAAGCAGCCGGTATGCCGCGACCGTGCGCCGGACATCCGATGCCTTG
>DYRK01000817.1 GCA_020718785.1 Desulfatirhabdium butyrativorans
GCCGGGGAGCCTCCCCGGCAAGTGCGTTCCCAAGCTGGGGCTTGGGAACGAGGGGAAAATGGAGCGGTTTCTGAATTTTTTGAATTCTCAGCTTACCGTAAAACGGCTTGCAATGCCTCTTTTCCTCGTTCCCAAGCCCCAGCTTGGGAACGCGTCTGCGCCCGAAGCCCCGGCTTCGGGCCGTCTCCCGCCACGGGAAGCCGGGGAGCTTCCCCGGCAAGTGCGTTCCCAAGCAGGGGCTTGGGAACGAGGGGATGCCTCTTGTTCCCAAACCCCAGTTTGGGAACAAGAGGAACTGAGAATGCAATTTACTGACTATTCCTGAACCGGCTCTTCTTTCATCAGCCTTTTTTTACTCTCTGCCGCTTTCATCCGGTTCAGGCGGTTTTCCTGAAAATCTGCTTTCAGGGTCTGAAAGCGTCCTTCTCCCAATACTTTGCGGACCTCGATAAAATATTTGAACCGCTCGGCAGCAAGATCATTGCGGACATCCTGGACTTTTTTGAAGCGGTCCATGCAGGCTGATTCGTCAAATTCTTTTTTATCCAGAATCTCTTCCAATTCAAGCCGGCCCTTTTCCATATTGCTTTTGATTGTGATTAACTGATGCCTGCTTTGAATAAACAGGGTGTCTAATTTTTTCTGTTCATCCTGAGTCAGTTTAAGCTTATCCGAGATATTCGGCATCCGCCACCATCTGCCCCCGGGAACCATCATTCCTTCCGGATCAGCACCGGATTGCTGGGCATTCGCTATAGCGAATCCTCCGGTAAGACATACCAGTACAACAAAAATTTTTAATTGCCTCATGTAATATCTCCTTATAATTTTTTTCGTATGAAGACAGTTACCACGCCGGAGCGTTGGAACGAGGGGCTTTTCGATTGAATCTTATCAAAATGGTTTTGCACTCCGGAATCCGTGTTTTCAACGGTTCGAATTTATTCCGTCGGACATATAAATCAGACGGGTCCTCGGCATCGCCGACCTCGGAACCGGTCTGCTTTCTTCCGAAGGCGCCACAAATTCAAGAAATTCATCGTTGAAATACCCGCAGGGTTCTGCAAAAATTTCCGGGTACAGATTTTCCGGCACCGGAGATTCCTCCAATTCAATGACTTCAGACATCAGGGCTTCATCTTTTTCCATTTCGCGGATAATCGCCAGATTTTCCTCCTGATGAATCCCGATTTGCCAAAAACCGATCAGCAGCATAAGCAGCAGTCCTGCGGCAAACAAAGGCTGAAGCCGCAGATATCGAAGAAATCCGGCAGGTTCATTTATCTCGATCTTTTTCCGGGGCAACGGTGCGAAGGCTTTTGCCATTGCCGTGAAATTGTTCAGAAGTTCCTCGAATTCCAGTATTTTCGCCCGGCATAACGGACATTCGGACAGATGACTCCGTTCAGTCTCTGACAAATCCTTCTCATCCGCAACTGCCCGGATGAACTGATCTTCATTCAGATGGTCTGCCCAGGATTGGTCGGAGTGTGCAAGAGTTCTGTTTTTCACGATATTTCTCCTTTTAATATCTCATGGAGTCCGGAATTTTCTCTGAATTTTTTCAATGCCCTGTATAAATGGGTTTTGACCGTGTTTTCATTTTTCTTCAATGCCTCGGCAATCTCTTTGATACCCAGTTGTTCCGCAAAACGCAGCATGAACACTTCGCGTTCCCATCGGGACAGGCTGTCCGTAAAAGCATAAAACTGTTCGAGGAATTCTTTCTGTATGATACGGTCCAGAGGATTTTCGGTATGTTCGGCAGTTGTGCAGCCCGAATCTTCAATATCCGCGGCAGTGCCGAAAAAACTGAGAATGCTTTTTTTCCGATGAAAATCTCTGATCCGGTTAACCGCGATGCGGTACAGCCAGGGTCGGAAGCGGCTGGCATCTTTCAGACCGGGAAGGCTTTTTATCATCTGCATGAAAATCTCCTGAGTCAGGTCTTCGGCATCCATCCGGGAGCGGGTACGATAGAATGCCATGCGGAAAATATCCTTGTGAAAAAGGCTGATCAGCGATTCCAGCGATGCCCTGTGACCGGCTCCGGCTTTTTCCGCGAGTTCCGATATGTTCTGATGATCTGCCATGCCCAGAGAAATTATTTCCCTTTTTTCAGTCGGATACAGCCGATTCACGGGGCATTCCCCGACACGCTGCCATGCTGTTTTTCCGCGCTTGTTTTATGTTATAATGACGGGCAGGTGTACGGCTTTGTTTACAAAATCGGAAAATTATTTCCGCCGACATATCAATCCTCAATATATACTCAGTAGATCGAAAGCTTTCCCGAAATGCTCGCTTGGGATTGACAAATCCCAAGCATTTTTCTCGTTCCCAAGCCCCGGCTTGGGAACGCACTTGCCGGGGA
>DYRK01000818.1 GCA_020718785.1 Desulfatirhabdium butyrativorans
TCTGTATTATATCAGATAAAATATTAAAGTCAATAAAAAACCACTACCGATTTTTTAACCGGACTTGCCGGATTTGCGTCCTGCATGTCTGCCGCGCTTTCGTCCTATCTGCTAAGGCAACACTCTGAAAAAAGGCTGATCTCCGCAGTCCTGCTGCTATGGTCAATTTTACTATGGCTGACTACAGGATATGTTACAATGATTATGAACCTGCCTGCGGAGTTTGCAAATACGGGCGTGCTGCTCATGCTGGCGGCTTCGGCTTGGGGAATGTATAAGCTTTCCCGCAGGCTTTCATGGGAAATGATGGACAATATGCTGAATATCTATGGTCCTGCCCTGCTGCTTTTTGCTTTAAGCGACCTGATACCGGATAAGTACGGCTCCGCGCTGCCATTTGACCCAAGTCCTTTTGCATGGGGTGTGGCGGTGATTTCATGGTATCATATCCTGTATTTGAGAGAAAAACATTGTGCTTGGGCAGTAACTCCGATTCTTCACCGGCTGGCGTTATGGAGCATCACTTTCGGGCTGTGTCTGGAATTGCATAAAGTTGTAAAAATCTCGGCTCCGGCAGAAAGCGTATGGGCATTTTCTGTTGTGGGCGCATGTCTGGGGCTGATTTGCGCGTTGATTCTGTTTGGCGGATCAAAAATTTCGTGGCCCTTTGCTGCTCATCCGCGTGAATATGAGGAAAACGGCATTATCCCGCTGCTGGTATGTGCATGGATATGGATACTCAGCGGCTGCATTTCTGATGGCAATTCTCACCCTGTATCTTATATTCCGCTCATAAATCCCTTGGAAATCTCTCAATTTTTGTGCCTGATCGGCATTTTCACATGGAAGCGCAGAATGATGGACATAGGAAAAACTTTCCTGCCTTCTTATGTTATAGAAAAAATTCCCAATGCCTTGTACGGAACTGCCCTTATCTGCATCACCTCTGTCATCGCTCGGTGCGTGGCAGGCTTTGTGAAAATTGATTTTTATAATACACGGCTTTTCTATTCTCCTGTATATCAGACGATTCTTTCCGTTTTCATGAGTTTTCTCTCGCTTATCATTATGCGCTGGGCAGTGAAAAATCGGAATCTGCTGATATGGCAGAAGGGGTCTATGCTGATGTTTCTTGTGGTTATCAAATTATTTCTCATAGACATTTTTTTATCTCAGGAAATGGGGCGGGCATTTGCATTCATGTGGGTGGGAATTCTGATGATTGTATCCGGCAGTTTCACTCCCGAACACTCTGAACACTTACAGGAAAATGCTGCCTGAAAGGGGACAATATATGCGGCTTAATATTTTTTGTATGATATTTCTGTGTCTTATCTCTATGCTTTTTATTCAGCCACAAGTCGGTATGGCTCAGACGAACCGGGAATTTTCTGTAATACGCGGGACTGAAGCAAAAACTTCCGCAGACATACAGCAAACGTCTGTAA
This sequence comes from Desulfatirhabdium butyrativorans, assembly GCA_020718785.1. GTDB lineage: Bacteria > Desulfobacterota > Desulfobacteria > Desulfobacterales > DYRK01 > DYRK01. The sequence continues at coordinate 1,449 of DYRK01000818.1, forward strand.
ATAGGAAAAGAGCTGCCTTGTATCTGCTGCTGTTAAGCTGTTTTCTGCTCGCAGGAGGCATGGCATGGCGTCTGTACAGAGACATCTCTGCTCAATCCAAAAAATCAGGTGATTCGGAAATATCCCGGAAAAAAGCACAGGAAATGCTGGCATCCCTGAGCAACGGCGACAGACAGAATTTCGGGCAGTTACGGGATATCTGCTCTCAGCTTCAAAGTATTGCAACGGGTGTACGGGGAGATGCGGCATCATCCTATATTTCAAAAATCTCTGAAACCCATGTAGCCGGTATCAACCGTCTGCTCTGGATATATCTGAAACTGCTGTACAGCAAAAAGGAAATTGATAATTTCTTCCAAACCATTGACGTTGGCAGCATTGAGGGGTATATTCGGCAGACAGAGGAGCGTCTGGCGATGCTGGGAAACGAGTCAGAAGACGACTTGGCACGATCCAAACGCAGAAGATCACTTACCGATGTTTTGAAAACATCTATGCAAAGATTGAAAAATTATCAGATGGTAAAGGAAAACCATGAATTTATTTCCATAGAACTGGAGCGTTTGTATCTGAAAATTACCAGCGCTCTGGAAATGGGCATTCATCAGCAAAGTACGGATGACATTACGGGCGAGATAGATGCGGTTTCCACATCCGTAGTCTATGCGGAGCAGACCATACAGGAATTGGAAGCGGTGATTGGTTTCAGTCTGGATGAAAGCGAGACGCCGATGCTGTTAAATACTTGATTTATCTGAAAAGGAGATACTGAAATGAAAGCGATCCGTTTTATTATTGTTATTCAGGTAGCTTTTGCCTTATTTTCCGGTTCGATGGTAAAAGCAGAATCTTTGAATATAGCATTTCCCTATTTATTAAACAACATATCCGCAATGTCCGAACCAGCCTTTGCAGTCATTTTCTG
>DYRK01000819.1 GCA_020718785.1 Desulfatirhabdium butyrativorans
CGAAGTTGAAGATGCAGATATTCTTAGCACAATATTTCTTTACTGTAAACAAAAAATTATTTAGTTGTACTAATTTTTAAACGCCTTCTACGGACTCGGAAAAAGAAACGCTTGCCATACTTGCGGATGAAAAGCTCTCGGAAGAACTTATGAAAAGGCGGAGAGATGCCCTGATCGAAATGAGGAAAGGAGAACTGATAAGCCATGTAGGTCGGGTTGAGGTATGAAACCCGACATTCATTGACCGAGCGATGTAGGGATTGCCCTTATGATGTGTCGGGTTTCATGCCTCAACCCAACCTGCAAGCCCTGGGATCAGAGATAAATATAAGGAGATCAACATGTCAGAACTTGACCGCATCACTTTCGACTCGGCTGTCATGGGCGGAAGAGCCTGCATCAGAGGGATGCGTATCACCGTGTCGCTGATTGTCAATCTGATTGCCGACAATATGAATATTGAAGAGATCATAGAGGAATATCCGTATCTTGAGCCGGAGGACATCCGGCAGTCGCTCAGATATGCGGCATGGCTGGCAGAGGAATCTGTCTATATTTCGGAGCCGGCAGCAGCATGAAATTTCTCGCAGACATGGGAATTTCCCATAAAACAGTCTCATTTTTAAAAGCGCAGGGGCATGATGCTGTCCATCTGCATGAGCAGGGGCTTGACCGAATGTCGGACGCCGACATTCTGGGCAAAGCCCTCGGTGAAAAACGGATTGTCCTGACGCATGATCTTGACTTCGGTGATCTGATGGCAGCCGGCGGCGGATATCTGCCCGGCGTGATTATTTTTCGTCTTCGCAATATGAAATCCGAACAGGTGAATCGCCATCTGGCTGAGATTATAAACAGGCACAGAGATATGCTCGAACAGGGGGCTGTCATTACCGTGACAGAGGGAAAGACTCGTGTGCGTCGTCTGCCGATCCTTTCGTCGTAACGTCTGAAGCAGTCCAGTAGTCCCGTAGGTTGGGTTGAGAAACGAAACCAGACATTCATTGGTCATGCGATATACGGATTGCCCTCATGATGTGTTGGGTTTCGTGCCTCAACCCGACCTACATTGATGGAAAAGGCACGGCGGATATTTGAACTTATGATGAAATCGAAAATATATCTTGATACATCTGTCATATCAGCCTATTTTGACTTCAGAAAGCCGATAAGACAGCTTATAACGCAGAAATGGATTCAATATAATGCTAAAGAATTTGAGATAGTTATTTCGACACTGGTTTTAGATGAAATTGAAAATAACACCGACCATATATTATTAAACAATATGCTTAATTTAATAAATATGTTATCTCTATCTGTTTTGGAAACCGATGATGATATACTGAAACTTGCAGATACTTATAGAAAATATATTTTACCCAAAGAGATCAATGACACGATTCATATTGCCCTTGCATCTTACTACGGACTTGATGCGATTGTATCATGGAATTTCAGACATATTGTAAATCTCAAAACTATGAAAGCTATAAATGATGTCAATCGTGAGCAAAAACATCCGATTATTCAAATTCCGACTGTTGAAAATTTAGGAGGCGATCAATATGGAAATTTATAATGATTATTATACAAAGGAAGAAGATTTTGCTTTATGGCAGCTTCATGAAATCAGACGTTCTCTTGCTGAAAAATATCAGACTGCGGAACAGATCAATGCAATGGGCAGGCAGGTGATTGCCAGATATAAGCTGAATAATCTTAAACTGATTCGGGCGGACAAACAGCCCTGAAATGGATTCAACTGCCTAAGCTATATGAATATCTGGGAATAATTATTTATTTCCGGTCAAACGAACACGAACCGATTCATGTTCAGGGGGGAGTATCAGCCATGTAGGTTGGGTTGAGGAACGAAACCCAACATTCTCCGACATTCATTGACCATGCGATATGACGTAATTTTATTGTCGGGGAAACCCGGAGGTTATTATGATGAATACGGTAAGAAAAACGATGACCGCTCTTGAGATTTTCAATGCAATTGAAAATCTTACGGACTCGGAAAAAGAAACGCTTGCCATACTTGCGGATGAAAAGCTCTCGGAAGAACTTATGAAAAGGCGGAGAGATGCCCTGATCGAAATGAGGAAAGGAGAACTGATAAGCCATGTAGGTCGGGTTGAGGTATGAAACCCGACATTCATTGACCGAGCGATGTAGGGATTGCCCTTATGATGTGTCGGGTTTCGTACCTCAACCCAACCTACGATTATGAATACAAAAAATATGAAAATTTACGGTGGGTTGAGAAACCAAACCCAACCTTTCCTGCTGAAGAATTATCTGAAATATTATACTTCAAGTTTGGTTTTTCTTGGCATGAATTATGCATAAACAATTT
>DYRK01000820.1 GCA_020718785.1 Desulfatirhabdium butyrativorans
GCATCCGGATGATAGCCGTCAGGGTTGTTGTAGAACTGAATAATCCGCATCAGTTCGGGCAGTTCGATTTCCCAGTTCTGCATATTGCTTCCGCCTGCCGAATCATAATCTGCATTATGAGGGATGCAGGTCTGATCGCAGGACTGATCCGCATCACCAGTTTCCGGCAAAGGCTTATATCCGTCCTCTTCGGCAGGATCGCAACAATACTCGCCTCGATTGTAGAACTGAACCACACGCAGCAACTCGTTCAGTTCGATATGAAAATTACTGTTGTAATCCGCGCTGTGATAAAATTTCGGCATATCTTCCGACACGACGCTCAGAGTATGGTTGCCGATGACATTCTTAAAGGTATAAGTATTGTCCTGAGACATATTTACGGTTTCGCCGTCTGCTTTTACCGTGATTTTCCAGTTTCCGGCAGGCTTTATCGTAAAGGTCTGATTTTCTCCCTCTCTGACCGCAACTTCCTTATCCGAGGGAACAATCGAGGCTCCGTTCGGAGGTTCTGCGGACACAGTTATCGTATAAACTTTTTTAAAGGTCACTTTCAGGCTGCGGTCACGCGTCACTTCTTCGAAAATATAAGTTCCGTCTGCATTCAATGTCACGGATTTTCCGTCAGCTTTCACGGTATCAACAATCCATCCGCTATTTGCTTTTACCGTAAAAAGCTGATCTTTACCCTCCCTCACGGAAACATCTCCCGAAGGAGCGATATTTCCGCCTTCCGTGGGGCTTGCGTCTGCATTGACCGTATAAAGAACTTTCCTGAAAACCACGGCTATAACTGCATCTCCGGCAAGTGCTGAAAATGTGTAGGTTTTGTTTTCCAGTTTTGCATTCGGATCCGAAGAGACAATCAGGCTCTGCACTTCATAACCTTTGTTGACGGTCACGGTATAAACCGGTGATGATCCGGCATCCTGAAGTGTTTCGCCAGGATTGCTGATCGCTCCGCCTTCGGGAGGAGTTGCCGACGCGGTGATTTTATATTGCCGTTTGAATGTCACGCTGATTTCGGCGTCTTGGGCAAGCCCGGCAAAGATGTACTGATTATCCGCATTCAGCAAGGCGTTCGGATCCGATGAGACCTTGAAACTGTCCACGGCATATCCCGGGTTCACTGTCACCGTGTAAGCAGGCTTCGAACCCGAGTCATAAATTTTTTCACCGGGGTTGCTGATTTTTCCGCCTGCATCCTGTCCTGCAATGGCTGTGATTTTATACTGACGTTTAAAGGTCACCGCGACAAGGGCATCTCCGGCGAGCGGAGCAAAAGCATACTGATTGTTCTCATTCAGAATCGCTTCCGGGTCCGAGGACACTGTAAAAGCATCCACCGCATATCCTCGATTGACTGTCACGGTGTAAACCGGCTCGGATTCGGACAGATAAATCATTTCTCCCGGATTGCTGATCGCTCCGCCCTCTTCGGGACTTGCCGAAGCCGTAACGGTGTACTGACGTTTGAATATCACGTCAATGCTCGCATCCTGAGCCAGCGGGGCAAAAGCGTATTCATTTTTTTCATTCAAAGCCGCATTCGGATCGGACGATACTGTAAAGGAATCAATCACATATCCTTCATTGACTGTCACGGTGTAAACCGGCTCTTCGGCGATATTATATATTTTTTCGCCGGCATCGCTGATACTGCCGCCTTCTGCCGGAGTCACAGCAGCAGTAATTTTATACAGGGGCGTAAGGGTCAGCGTTCTTTGAGCAAGAGTTCCGGTTACATCTTCGGGCGGAATCGCACTGTTTTTAATATAACTGCTGCTGCCGAATTGGAAAAGAGCAGTCCCGTGAGTTTCTGTGACCACGCTGAAAGATACGGTCACTAATTTTTTATCTGCTGTCAGCGGCATAAGGTCTGTCGAGGAATATGACAGAATAATGCTGCCTGCCGTGTTGTAGTCGTTCATGGTCTGGCTGTCCGGAAGGGGAAGATCGTTTCCCATATCACTGCCAAAGCCTGTTATCTGAACTTTGCTTCCCTCAAAATTAATCACAAGATAAGCAGCCATTGCTGTTTCACCGGTTCCCGACAGATAGATATCCATATCGAATGCCCCCTGAACCGGGATACTCTCAACAGGTTCCGATGTCTCTCTGTCAACAAATTCCAACCGTGCGCCGATTGCTGCAAAGGCATTTGAGCCTGCAAGTGTCAGCAGCAGAATACAGATGAAAATTTTTTTCGTGTTCATTCTCCCTCCCTGAAAAGATGTTAAAAAAGATGATTCCTTTTTTTCGTTCCCAAGCCCCGGCTTCCCGTGACGGAAGACGACCCGAAGCCGGGGCTTCGGGCGCAGATGCGTTCCCAAGCTGGGGCTTGGGAACGAGGAA
>DYRK01000151.1 GCA_020718785.1 Desulfatirhabdium butyrativorans
TCAATATCCTTTATAAAAAAGGGATTCCCAGTTCGACGGGGTATTCAGGCGTTTTTCAATATCAACGCCGAAAAATTCTGCCGCAGGCTTTAATATTTCAGGAGATTCGGAATTCAGCTTCCGCGCCGCGGCAAGCACTTTGTCCAAAGAATTGCGCGTCAGTTTTCCCAGCGGCTGCCGGCAGGGTCCCGAAGGCATTCCCAGAATGCTCATCAGGCTTTTGATTCCCAGCGGATTTCTGCCCCTGAAGACTACATTGCCGTAAGGTGTTTTTTCCGTGGTTTTGATTGTCACCAGATCGAAAAGCGGCTGAAGCGCGGCAGCCCGCTTTTTTCCTTCCGTCATATTTCCCGCTTTAAAAAGATTCACCATTTCGGCAACCGCCCGGGGCGCGACATTGGAAACAACGGAAATGACGCCAGAGGCTTTTACCGCGGGATCGTTCATCATTTCGCAGGTCATGCCGTCATCTCCGGAAAGAATGATGAAATCGGGACCGCAACACTCGCGTGTGCGTCTCATATTCTGAATATTGCCGGTGGCTTCTTTGACGGTCTGCATATTTTTGAATTCTTTATGCAAAATCGCCAAATCTTCGGGCAGAAGCTGGGTTCCGGTTCTCCCGGGAATGACGTAAGGAATGATCTGGAGATTGGGGAAAGCCGCGGCTACAGGACCGATATATTCTTTTCGGATTTCAAGAGAACTGGGTCCGTTGTAATAGGGATCCACCATCAGTACCGCGTCCACGCCGAGAACCGCGGCATGTTCGGTCGCGGCGATAGCCTCTTTGGTATTGTTGCTTCCGGTTCCGGCAATACACCGACATCTGCCCTTTGTTTTTTTAGCGACCGCCTCGACCACGGCATTATGTTCATCCCAGGTCAGTACCGGGCTTTCCCCTGTGGTTCCGACTGCCAGTATGCCGGTGATATTGTTTGTTATCTGGAATTCTATGAGACGGTCAAGCCCTTCATTGTCTATGGCATCATCTGCAAACGGCGTTACTAATGCCGTATAACTTCCTGTCATCATAATAAATCACCTTCCAACCCCCGGTTTCGGCATATATGTAAAGCGGGTTTGAAACCCGCTTTACTGTGATCATCATAATATTACCTTCCAACCCACGGTTTCGGTTCAGGAATCCGGCGGAGCATCCGATTCCGGATTCCTGATTTTTTAAAAATTTTTAACGGCCGCCTGTGCCTCTTCCGAACACATCTCTTCCTTTAAGCGGACTGTAAAGCTTCATGATTGCGACTTTCATCACATCCACGGTTTTCATGTCCGCAACGATATTCAGCAGCGTGTTCGCTGCATCAGCCGGAAGAACGCAGGCATTCGAAGCATCAAAAGCCAGATCGGGAAATCCCTTTACCAGTTTTTTCTGCTCTTTCTGGGACATCTCCACCTGAACAGCCTTTTTGCCGCCGATGTCTTTGACCTTGCCGGACAGCCCGGCTGCTTCGAGTTTTTTAAGTTTTTCATCATCGAGAAACACATTAATGTAAAAATCTGCCATTGAATTACCTCCTTGTTTATTTGCACATAAAATCCGATTCCTCTGACAAGCAGCTTTCTTATATTTAAGGAATAGGCTGTCTGTCAAGAATTTATCATTCCCTGACGCGGCTTTTCCTGTTTTTTGCTTGACAAGCGCAGGAGACTGCCATAAATCTTTACCATAATATATGCAGTGTGTCTGACGATCTGTAATAGCGGATTCTCTCCGGGGTCCGAAAAAAAATCAGTGACAGGATGAAATCATGGCATTAGCAAACAATGCGGAAGAGTTTATTGCGAAACAGCGGATGGCTGTCGCGTCCAGTCCCGAATGCGGAACTTCTCACTATAATCTTGCAGTGGCTCTGCTCGGTCAGCAGAAATATGACGAAGCCGAAGAGGAACTGATGGATGCTGTGGCATGCAGCCCCAGTCTTGCCGAGGCTTATGTGCAGTTGGGCGGACTCTGTTTCCGCCGCGGGGACATCGAAGGCTGTCTGTCTTACAACAAACAGGCGGTCCATTCAAGAGCAGGCTTTTTTGAAGGCTACGGGAACATCGGATTTGTCTATCTTCAGATGGGAAAAATCGAGGAAGCAATTGCCGCACTTGAAAAAGCGATCCGATGGAATCCCAATTTCATTCAGGCGATTACCACATTGGCAAACGCGTATCTGATGCAGGACAGGGTGGAAGACAGCATCAAAATGGGGCAGAGAGCAATTGCTCTGGAATCAAACTTCGCGATTGCCCATAATAATCTGGCTATCGCATATCTTGAAAACGGTCAATATGATCTTGCCGCGGAACATTGTGACAAAGCAGTCAGTCTGGGATATGAAGTATCTCCTGAAATTCTGGCTGAAATCGAAAAACATCGTTCATAATAAGGAATTCGTAGGGGCATGTCGGCGACATGCCCTCACTGTTGCTCCTCAAATGAAATGGAAAAAATGGTCAGAATCGGCAAGCAACGAATCCAAGTGGCAAAATCATCAGGAAAAACGACTTGCAAAGTCGTTTTACTGTAAAACGATTTTGCAAATCGTTTATTCCGAACATATTATGAATGAATAAAAATTCCTGTGAGTTCAGATATTTCATATCCCCGGATACCTGTCCGGTTCCAAAAGACAGCGATCTCCTGAAAACTCCTGTTCCCATGAACAGAAGCCATACTCCGGGAACAGGCATTTTCCTGAGCCGCGGCGCGTATTTCCGCGCGGTTCGGGAATTTCTGGAAAAAGAGGGATATTCGGACTCGGCTGAACACACAGAAATTTTTATGGAAAAACACGGGGAACTCTATCATCCCGCAAGAATTGAATTTTCTGTGAACGGAAAAAAACATTCTCTTGCGGTGAATGCGGCTGTCTCCGATATAGGCAAACAGTATATCCGCGAAGAATACAGGCTGCTGAAACAGTTGAATGCCGAATTTCCCTCTGCTTTTTTACCCGAAGTCTATGCCGAAGGCTGCGTTATGACCGAAGAGGGCATCGAAGTCCGCATGTTTTCAGGGGAATGGTTTGCAGGATACCATGAATTTCATCTTTCGCGTGATCCCGCGGACAACAGAAACAAAATCATTGTGTGGGATTTCGGACAGGGCAGTTTTTTCCTGACCGCGGATCAGACCGCGCAACTGTATTGCCGCGTGGCAGAAATTCTGACCGCCTATTATAATATGGAAAGCTTTGCCCATATTTATCCCTGGCATCATGCCGCGGGGGATTTTGTGATAAAAATAGGCGAAAATCAAAATATTGACCTGAAACTGATTACCGCGCGCGGATACAAAGCACGCGCCGGTGCGGAAGATCGGAATCCCGCGGCTGTTTTGGAATCGCTGCTGGTATTTCTGCTTCAGCTTTCAATCCGCACGCGGTTAGATCGTCTTGACGGCGTGGGAGAAATGGCATGGGCGGATGATATTGCCGCAGAAGCCACGGTACAGGGCTTTTTCCGGGCATTGGCTATGAAACCGGAATGCGCGCTGCTGCCTGCTCCCGCGGAGGAATGTTTCCGGTATTATCTGTCCCGATACAGCGAAAGAGACCTGTCTGAGTGGATAAAAGCTGTTGCCGAAGCATATCCGACCGCGGCTCCGGAATTTCCTGTCATAAAAAAACACCTGAAAGATCATGCCGCGGTATTATACCGGAGTCTGAAAAATATTTAATTAATTGCTTATTTTACAGACAGTTAAGATGAAAAAACCGACTTTTTGCTATTTCTGTTGACAAAACGCAATATTGATTCTATAGGTGATCTTTTAAATATCAAGTCCGACAGCGTGTCTTTAAACACATAACGGTCAAGTCAGAAGATATCCTTCCCGCGGTCATAATTTGCGCTTTGCTGATAAAACGATTTGCGTCTATTTTAAGCATGGGCGTTTTACGGCAGATTTCAGACGCGCAGGTCATGCCGGCGGGCAGTATAAGTTCTGTTGTAAGAAATTGTTAATCAAACCAAAGCAATGATGGAGGTAAACAGATGGCAAAACATGCAACTCCGATGTTGGATCAGTTGGAAACAGGCCCTTGGCCGAGTTTCGTGACCGACATCAAACGTCAGGCCGAATTCAGAAAAAAAAATCAGGAAAAGATGAATTACCAGATTCCTGTGGATGTATGCGAAGACCTTCTGGGCATTCTTGAACTTTCGTTCAAGCAGGGCAGAACCCACTGGAAACACGGCGGCATCGTGGGCGTATTCGGCTATGGCGGCGGCGTTATCGGCAGATACTGCGACCAGCCTGAACAGTTTCCGGGTGTTGCCCATTTCCACACAATGCGTGTGGCACAGCCCGCAGGCAAATTCTACACCAGCAGCTATCTGAGAGAACTCTGCGATCTGTGGGATTTCCGAGGCAGCGGTATCACGAATATGCACGGTTCCACAGGCGATATTATCTTCCTCGGGACTACAACCCCCCAGCTGGAAGAAATCTTTTTTGAACTGACCCACAGAATCAATCAGGACCTGGGCGGCTCCGGCTCGAACCTGCGGACGCCTTCGGACTGCGTGGGTCAGGCTCGCTGTGAATTCGCATGTTACGACACACAGGCACTTTGCCACGATCTCACCAACGAATATCAGGACGAACTTCATCGCCCTGCTTTCCCCTACAAATTCAAGTTCAAGTTCGACGGCTGCCCCAACTGCTGCGTGGCATCCATTGCCCGTTCTGATATGTCCTTTATCGGCACGTGGCGGGATGATATCCGCGTGGATCAGAAAGCGGTTGCCGCTTATGTCGGCGGCGAACTGAAAGCCAACGCGGGCGCGCATTCGGGCCGGGACTGGGGAAAATTCGATATTCAGAAAGAAGTTGTCGGTCTTTGCCCCACCGGATGTATGCGGTACGAAGGCGGAAAGCTGGAGATCAACAACAGAGAATGCACACGTTGCATGCACTGCATCAACGTCATGCCGAGAGCCTTGAGAATCGGTCTGGAAAGAGGACTTTCTGTTCTGGTCGGTGCAAAAGCCCCGATTCTGGACGGCGCGCAGATGGGAACTCTTCTGGTTCCCTTTATCAGTGCCGAGCCTCCTTACAGCGAACTCAAAGAAACGGTTATTGAGCCGATCTGGGACTGGTGGATGGAAGAAGGCAAGAACCGTGAGCGTCTTGGCGAGCTGATCAAACGTCAGGGTTTCGGGAAGCTGCTGGAAGTGACCGGATTCAAGCCTGATCCGCGGATGGTTAAGGAACCGAGATCCAACCCCTACATCTTCTGGAAAGAAGAAGAGGTCGAGGGCGGCTGGGAGCGTGACATCAACGAATTCAGGAAACATCATCAGAGATAAGACGGAGGGGAAAAGATCATGGCATTCGTATCATCAGGTTACAATCCTAAGGAACCGATGAAGGACAGAATCACCGATATCGGTCCGAAACACTTCGAAGAATTCTATCCGCCGGTCATCAAGAACAACAAGGGAAAATGGCTGTATCATGAAATTCTGGAACCCGGCGTTCTGGTTCATGTTTCTGAGACAGGGGATGAGGTTTACACGGTCAGAGTCGGCGGATGCCGTCTGATGAGCATCGAGCATATCCGTGAAATCTGCGAAATCGCAGACAAGCACTGCAACGGATATCTGCGCTTCACCACCCGTAACAACATCGAGTTCATGGTTGACAGCAAAAGCAAGGTCAAACCGCTCGTTGATGATCTGATGAGCCGCAAACAGCCGGGCGGATGCTACAAGTTCCCTGTAGGCGGAACCGGCGCGGGCATCACCAACATCGTCCATACCCAGGGCTGGCTTCACTGTCACACCCCGGCAACCGATGCTTCGGGTCCTGTGAAAGCCACCATGGACGTGCTGTTCGACGATTTCAGAACAATGAGACTGCCTGCCCATGTGCGGGTTTCTCTTGCCTGCTGTCTGAACATGTGCGGCGCGGTTCACTGCTCGGATATTGCAATTCTGGGCTATCACCGCAAACCGCCGCTGCTCGATCATGAATATCTGGACAAGATGTGCGAAGTTCCTCTGGCAATTGCCGCATGTCCCACCGCAGCCATCAAACCGTCAAAGGTGACATTGCCGAGCGGAGTCGAGGTTAAAAGCGTTGCCGTCAATCAGGAAAGATGTATGTTCTGCGGCAACTGCTACACAATGTGTCCTTCAATGCCTCTGGCAGATACCGAAGGCGACGGTATTGTTATCATGGCAGGCGGCAAAGTGTCCAACCGGCTTTCCGCACCCAAGTTCTCGAAAGTCGTTGTGGCATTCCTCCCGAATGAAGCCCCGCGCTGGCCCCAGACCACCGCGGTAATCAAAAAGATCGTCGAGGCTTATGCCAAAGGCGCCAACAAGTACGAGCGGGTGGGCGAATGGGCTGAAAGAATCGGATGGGAAAGATTCTTCGAGAAATGCGAGATCGAATTCACGCATCATCTCATTGATGATTTCCGTGATCCTGCTTATTTTACCTGGCGTCAGACCACGCAGTTCAAGTTCTGACAGTTGCAGGTTGCAGGTTGCAGGTTGCAGGTGACAGGTAATAAGTTGACAGATAACGGGTGACAGGTAAGCGTGATGAAAATCGGCTGACCTGTCACTTGTAACCTGTCACCTGCAACCAGATCGAAAAAAGGGGGGTTTTTACAATGGAATACGAGGAAGCCAAACAGAAAATCGTGGAAGGGCTTACCAAAAAGCTGAAAACCAAAAGCAAGTTTTATTTCAACGATCTGGCTGAAATACTGGGTGAAAAACCCAGAGAAGCCAAGAAGGTTATAAATAAGCTGGTGGAAGAAGGCGTTCTTGAATATTGGTCCAGCGGAAGCACCTCCATGTACGGATTGACAGGCACCGGCAAACAGGCCGCAGCCGAACACGAGGATTAATTGTGTATTCAGGAGTCAGTTTTTTTTCTGCCTCCTGAATTTTTTTTTTGCGGTCAGCATAAAAAAGTCTTGACATTCAAAACGATGCCGGTTCGAATGCTCTTCTGTTGTTTCAATCTTTTCTTTCATACATTCCGCATACACGCCGAGGAAATCGGAAGAAAGCCGTATCTTCACTGAACAGAAATTAAATCATCGGTATGAACTCTGCATCATATTTAATTTTATACATAAAACTGCCTGATTTTTCTCGTTCCCAAGCCCCGGCTTGGGAACGCACTTGCCGGGGAAGCCCCGGCTTCCCGTGGCGGGAGACGACCCGAAGCCGGGGCTTCGGGCGCAGATGCGTTTCCAAGCCGGGGCTTGGGAACGAGGAAAGCAAAAAAATGTTATAATCTGACGGGTTTCGTATTCAGGATATTTATGCTGTTAGAATTTAGTGTAAAAAATTTCCTCTCGATTAAAGATGAGGTGATTTTGAGTTTATATGCTTCTGATGAAATCAAGGGACATGAAAAATACAATTTAATCCCTACAGGAGAGAAGCATATTTTGAAAACCGCTGTGATTTACGGTGCAAATGCCAGCGGTAAAAGCAATTTAATTAAAGCAATGGGGTTTATGCGAGATATAATAGTCAACTCACTGAAGCTGAATCCTGATGAACCGATAGTCCCTGCACAGAGTTATCCCAGTTTTCAACTGCGTACTGAAAAAGCAAAAGCTCCGATAGAGATGGAAGTGAGTTTTTTATATAAAGATATTTATTACCGCTACGGCTTTGTTTTGGATGCTAAACGAATATATCGTGAATGGCTCTATCATGCTCCCGAAGAAAGTGAAACCCGTTTATATGAACGGATTCTTAACAAAAAACCTTATATTTCCAAAATCTTCAATAGTAAAATACTTAACGGTCTGCCTGACAATACCTTATGGCTGGCAGCATTGGCAAAATATACCGATTCACCGGCACGCAGGGTCATGGAATGGGTTTTGAATACCTTCAATGTAATTACCGGCACTGATGAGGAAAGCTACAAAGGTTTTACCTATAGCAAGATAGATGAAAAGGAATATCGGGAAGACATCCTGCGTTTCCTGAAAGTTGCGGACACAGGCATTGAGGATATTCTTTTAGAATCGGTAACAGCAGAATATTTACCGAATAATATACCTAAAAAGCTGCGTAACAACCTGAAAAAGCTTATTTCTTCTGAAACAAAGCAACTTGTATTTCAACACAGCATTTTTAATGATAAAGGCAAAGCGGCAGGCAAAAAAAGCTGGGGGCAAAATAATGAATCTGCCGGTACGCAAAAATTATTTGCTTTGTCAGGACCTCTGATTGAAACTTTACGCAAAGGCGAAGTTTTGGTGATTGATGAATTGGATGCAAAACTGCACCCGATGATCATGCGATTCATACTCGGTTTGTTTCACTCAGAAGAGCATAATCCGCATGGCGCTCAGTTAATTTTTGCCACTCACGATACTCAACTGCTCAGCCCGCGCTTCTTCCGTAGAGACCAAATCTGGTTTACAGAAAAAGATCTTTATGGTGCAACGGATCTTTACTCATTAGCTGATTTTGATTTGGACGATCAGGCAGATTTTTCCCGTGACTATTTTCAGGGGCGATACAACGCAGTGCCGTTCGTCGGTGATTTGCATCTGTTTGACAAAGGAGTTTAGCATGGCTAGAGATAAGAAGCTGCCGCCGAGTAAAAGAGATCGGGAACGCCAAAAACAACAAAAAAAGGCGAATAAGCCATTGGCAGTCGGACGGATATTGATTGTCTGCGAGGGAGAAAAAACCGAACCTAATTATTTTAACTGGTGGAAAGAACAACTTGAAAATATAAAAAAAGCTGCCATATCAAGAACAGTGGGGCGAATTGATGTCGTACCTGATGATGGGATTGAAGTGAAGGGCGAAGGTAAAAACACTGAAAGTCTGGTAAGACGGGCCATTCAATATAGAGATCAAGCAAATATTGACTATACTCAGGTATGGTGCGTTTTTGACAAGGATTCGTTTAAGCCGAAACAATATAATGCGGCTATCAATAAGGCTCGAAAAGAAAATATGAAGGCGGCATATACCAATGAAGCTTTTGAACTTTGGTATTTACTGCATTTTAACTATGTTAATACCGGAGTCAGCCGGGAGCAGTATAAGGAAAAGCTGACTATATTGTCAGGTAAGAAATATAAGAAGAATGATCCGAAAATGTATGAAAAACTGCTTATCCACCCTAAAGCGGATCAGCAGAAAGCAATTCAACGTGCCAAGAAATTATTGAAAAGCTATGAAGGAAAAATGAACTACGCAGACCAAAATCCATCCACCACAGTACACGAATTGGTTGAATTTCTGAACGACCATGTGTGGCAGTTCGGGTGTCAGGTTGACCCCACGTATTCCTTGCCTTACCCGCATGATTGTAAGCAGTGTGAAGAACCTGCACAGCCGTCTCCGCCTCACCCTTGTCGGAGGAAGATCAACGCCGAATTATAAAGATTATTGACAGGAATTGCCGCAATATGCCCGAAAAAATAAGACATAACTCCTTATGGATCATGCTCATCGGACTTTTCTTTTTCATGCCTGCATGTGAGAGATCAGTTTATATAGAACTCGCTTCTCCGGAAAATCCCGGGGTCACAGATACTGAAATCCGAATCGGTTCTTCTCTTGCATTGGGCGGACATGCCGGGTATCTGGGGACCCAGACGCTGCACGGGGCAATGTCATATATCAATCACATCAATGAAAAGGGCGGAATTCACGGACGGACAATCAAACTTGTTGTTTATGATGACGGATATGATCCGCCAAGATGTATTACCAATACTCAGAAACTCATTATTTCGGATAATGTTTTCGCCCTCTTTTGTTATGTAGGCACACCCACTGCTGTCAAAATTATCCCCATTGTTCAGGAAGCCAAAATCCCGCTGGTGGGAATGTTCACCGGAGCTTATGAACTGCGTGAGCCTGTTCAGAGGTATCTCATCAGTGTCAGAGCCAGTTATTATCAGGAAATAGACGCGGCAGTCCAGCATCTTATCCGGGACCTGAATATCGAAAAAATAGCCGTACTGTATCAATATGATGCCTATGGCTTTGACGGTCTGAAAGGAGCGGAACTTTCTTTGAAAAGATTCGGGCTGCTTCCGGTTGCAAAAGGCACTTATATCCGGGGAACCTTAAACATCGAAGAAGGATTGGACAAGATCATGGAATCCGAAGCAGAGGCAGTCGTGATGATCGGCACCTATGATCCCTGCGCCAAATTTATCAGATTATCCCGGCAGAAAGGCTTTGATCCGGTTTTTTACAATGTCTCGTTTGTCGGCGCAGATGAACTCTCCAGAATACTCGGCACAGAAGGAGAAGGCGTGATTGTGTCGCAGGTGGTTCCCCCGCCCGATCTTCCGGAAATTCAGAAAACTCTTGAAGGCAAGGGCGATTATATCCATCTGCTGAAAACTTATTATCCTGAAGACAAACCGAATTTTGTCAGTCTGGAAGGCTATATCAACGCAAGGGTTCTTGTGGAAGGTCTCAGACGTGCGGGAAGAGACCTTAACCGTGAAAAGTTTATTGATGCGATTGAATCCATACATGATTTTGATCTCGGAATTGATAACCATCTGTCTTTCAGTCCTAATGACCATCAGGGACTTGAAAAGGTTTACTTTACGCAGATTCGGAACGGAAAATTTGTGCTGATCAGTGAGTGGGGAAGAGAAAAGGAAGAAGGCGGAAAGAATCAGGAAAAGCGGGGTGCCGGCAGTTTATGAAAATACTTAAAAAAATCAGTCTCAGCAATAAAATATTTATTTCTTCTCTTACCGTAATATTTTCTTTAAGCCTTGTTATTGCTCTGTTCACGAGATGGATACTGATTTCGAGTCTGACATCGGAACTCAACCGGAGAGGAATAGGGATTGCACAGAGTATCGCAGAGAGTTCGCGGAGTTTTATGCTCACAGAATATATTCCGGAACTGACAAGCCTTATTTTCGATGCCCGGCTGGGCGAGCGGAAGCTGCTGACGATTTATATATTTATTTTAGATAAAAACAACAAGGTCTTATCTCATACCTTCACTGCTGTGTTTCCCGAAGAACTGATTACGGCAAATCCTCTTCCTCCCGGAGAGCCTCACGCTATCCGGCTGCTCAGAATCGGCGAGGATTCTGCTTATGATGTAGCGGTTCCTATCAATGAGGGCATTTATCAGATCGGGACCGTGCATGTGGGGCTGAATAAAAAACATATAGATCAGCTGATTGACAAACTGCGGATCACTTTTCTCGGATTTCTTTCATCAATAACCCTGCTGTTTTTCGGAATCAGCCATTGGCTTTCAAAATACATTACCCGCCCCATTTATGAACTGATTAAGGTATCCGATGAAATCAGCAGGGGAAATTTCGATATCTCGCTGAATCTCGGCAGCAATATCGAATGCTGGGAAATCCGGAAATGCGAAAAGGAGGAATGCCCTGCTTTCAGAAATACAGAAATTCCCTGCTGGTATATT
>DYRK01000152.1:0-3379 GCA_020718785.1 Desulfatirhabdium butyrativorans
GAGAAGAGGAGTGCAAGGCTTACTTGCACATCGGGCAGACTCTGCACTCCTCCTGAATTACTACATGGTCTGCGATGCCTCAACCGGATGGGTTTTGAGATATTCCAGCCGGTTAAGCCCGTTCACATAAGCTTTGGCACTGGCAGTGATAATGTCGGGGTCCGCGCCTTTGCCCAGAGCGATCAGACCGTTTTCCCTTAGCCTTACCGTCACTTCGCCCATAGCATCAGTACCGCCGGTCAGTGCGCTCACGGAAAATCTCAGAAGTTCCGACTCCGCGCCGGTCAGTTTGGCAATAGTATTATAAGCCGCATCAATAGGACCGTTGCCGTAGCCCGCACCTTTGACCGAGCGTCCGTGAATAGCCATCTGCACGCTGGCCATTGGCATGACTGTAGTTCCGCTGATCACATGCAGATATTCGAGCAGAAATACTTCGGATGTCCGCAGAATTCCCTCGGTGACAATGGCTTCCAGATCATCATCCACTACATGCTTTTTCTTGTCTGCCAATTCCTTGAATTTGGCAAAGACAATATTCAATTCCTCATCGCTCAGATCATAGCCCATTTCCTTGAGATGGGAACGGAGCGCATGTCGCCCCGAATGCTTGCCCAGTACGAGCTGATTCCGGTTCAGTCCTACGGTTTCCGGCTTCATGATCTCGTAAGTCATGGGATTTTTCAGCATCCCGTCCTGATGAATGCCTGCTTCATGGGCAAACGCGTTGGCTCCCACAATTGCCTTGTTCGGCTGCACGATGATGCCGGTAATCATGCTGACTAAACGGCTTGTAGGATAGATATGCTCGGTCAGGATGTTCGTTGACATCGGGAGAAAATTGGGCCGGGTATGCATGGCCATGACTACTTCTTCAAGGGAAGTATTGCCTGCACGTTCTCCGATGCCGTTGATGGTCACTTCGGCTTGTCTCGCGCCTGCGCTGATGGCAGCGATAGTATTGGCTGTGGCTAATCCGAGATCATTATGGCAATGCACACTCAGCACGGCTTTGCCGATGTTGGGGGTGTGAGTCATCACATATTTTACCAGATCGCCGAATTCTTCGGGAATGGCATAGCCTACAGTATCCGGCAGATTCACCACAGTCGCGCCGGCTTCAATCGCAGCTTCAAATACCTTGCAGAGAAAATCGCGGTCGCTTCTCGAACCGTCTTCCGAAGAGAATTCCACATTGTCGGTAAAGGATTTGGCATATCTCACTGCTTCGATTGCAGCCTTCAGCACCTCTTCACGAGTCATTTTCAGCTTATATTTCAGATGAATATCGGAAGTAGCGATAAAGGTGTGGATTCTCGGTTTTACCGCGAGCTGTATTGCTCCCCAGGCACGGTCAATGTCTGCTTTGGATGCCCGTGCCAATCCTGCGACCTGGGTATTTTTCAGCTTTCCTGCAATACCGGAAACTGCTTTGAAATCGCCTTCGGAAGCAGCGGGAAAACCAGCTTCGATTATGTCAACGCCCAGCTTTTCCAACTGGGTGGCAAGCCGCATCTTTTCAGCCGCATTCATGCTTGCGCCGGGTGACTGTTCGCCGTCTCTCAGGGTAGTATCGAAAATGTAAACTCTTTCACTCATGGGTTTTGCTCCTTATAATCGTTGATTGAGATAGTAGAGGCAGTAGAACGGGTTTTAAACCCGTTCTACATTAGTCATAGCGGGTTTCACTTCGCTTCACCCGCCCTACGTTAATTCATTGAATCAATTTGGATTTCGTAGAACGGGTTTCAAACCCGTTCTACATTAGTCTCTGTGAATCAATTTTTCATCCCGCCGTTTTGGGATGCCAGCTGAAACGCCAGCTTGTATTGAAAGCTGTCTGCAAGCGCCTGCCAACTGGCTTCGATAATGTCTTCGGAAACCCCGATGGTACTCCAGAGATGATCCTGATCTCTTGATTCGATCAGCACGCGTACTCTTGCAGCAGTGCCTTCCCTGCCGTCAATGACCCGCACTTTGAAATCCACCAAGTGCATAGTATCCAGTTGCGGAAAGAAATTCCCCAATGCTTTACGCAGGGCATTGTCCAGCGCGCTCACCGGACCGTTGCCTTCGGCAGCCGTTATTTCCACCTTGTTTCCTACGGAAATCTTGATAGTGGCATAAGCACTGCACGGCAGATTTTTGTTTTTCTCAATGGTGACGCGGAACGATTCCAACTCAAATAAGGGTTTGAACTGTTCCGTAAATTTCTCCAGCAGAATTTTAAATGAGCCGTCCGCGGCATCGAACTGATAGCCTTCAGCCTCAAGACGTTTTATCTCATCTACGATTTTACGGCTGTCACATCCGTTTGTCTTGAGTTCGATGCCCATGTCTTTGGCTTTATACTCCACATTGCTCTTTCCCGAAAGATCGGAGACCAGCACCCTCCGGCTGTTTCCGACCAATTCCGGGTTGATATGCTCATAAGCCCGCGGATCCTTCATAATCGCACTCACATGAATGCCTCCTTTGTGGGCGAAAGCACTTTTTCCCACAAAAGGCCGGTTATTCAGCGGAATCATGTTCGCAGTTTCGCTCACAAACCGGGAAAGTTTCCGCAGCTTTTTCAGATTCTCATCAGAGAGACAGAAGCGATCCATTTTCAGACACAGTATCGGTATAATGGAAGTCAGATCGGCATTGCCGCACCGCTCGCCGTATCCGTTGACGGTTCCCTGAACCATGACCGCACCCGATTTGACTGCCATGACAGAATTGGCTACAGCCATTCCGCAGTCATTGTGGGCATGAATGCCTATAGGAACAGGCAGCCGGACCGATTTTGCAATGGCTTCGATTTCAAAAGGAAGCGTTCCGCCGTTAGTATCACACAAGACGACAATATCCGCGCCGCCTTCTGTTGCGGCTGTGAGGGTCTGCAAGGCATAGTCGCGGTTATCTTTATAGCCGTCGAAGAAATGCTCGGCGTCATAGATGACTTCACGCTTATTTTCTTTGAGAAAAGAAACGCTGTCCCGGATCATCCGCAGATTTTCTTCAAAAGTATTATCCATAACTTTTTTTACATGAAGATCCCATGTCTTGCCGAATATGGTCACCGTCGGAGTATCGCTTTCAATAAGCGCAATCAGATTCTGATCTTCTGACGGCGAAATATTGGGCCGGCGGGTCGAGCCGAATGCTGTCAGACGGGCAGTTTTGAAAATGACTCTTTGTGCCAGTTCAAAAAATTTTCTGTCTCTGGGATTGGAACCCGGCCAGCCGCCCTCAATATAATGTATGCCGATATCGTCCAATCGCTGGGCGATTTTGACCTTTTCCTCGGCGGTGAAATTGATATTTTCCCCTTGGGTTCCGTCTCTAAGGGTAGTGTCGTATAAATATATCGGTTCCATTTTTTTATCTCCCTTTT
>DYRK01000152.1:3479-11431 GCA_020718785.1 Desulfatirhabdium butyrativorans
TGCGACTTGTAACCTGCGACCTGCCACCTGCAACCTATTTTTATCGCCTTTCAGGACGTAATGCCCGAACTGCCGCGCCTGCTTTCCACATTTCGGAATTTTTGATAACATCTAATTCTTCCTGAAGCTTTTCCCGATAATCCGCCGCGCTGTTGACTTCAAGAACCCGCTTTGTCTCTTTGCCGGATATGACGCTTTCGTATAACTCGTCAAAGAGCGGTATGACCGCATCCCGGAATTTGGGCGACCAGTCAAGCGCGCCCCGCTGGGCAGTAGTACTGCAATTGCCGAACATCCAGTCCATGCCGTTTTCCGCAACAAGACGGATCAGGCTCTGTGTGAGTTCTTCGACAGTTTCGTTAAATGCCTCGCTGGGGCTGTGACCGTGTTTTCTCAGCAGATTGTACTGAGCCTCCATAACGCCAGCGAGACATCCCATGAGAACGCCCCGCTCGCCGGTCAGGTCGCTGTGAACTTCTTTCTCAAAAGTGGTAGAGAAGAGATAGCCCGATCCGATGGCAATGCCTGTGGCTACGGTTCTCTCTTTTGCTCTGCCGGTGAAATCCCGATATACGGCAAAACTGGAATTGATACCGCTGCCGTCTAAAAAGTTTGTCCGCACAGTACGGCCCGATCCTTTGGGCGCGACTAATATCACGTCAACATTTTTCGGCGGAATAATGCCGGTCTGGTCTTTATAGACAATGCCGAAACCGTGCGAGAAATAGAGTGCGTCGCCCGGGTTCAGACAGGCTTTGAGCTTGGGCCAGCTTGAAACCTGCCCGGCGTCTGAAAGAAGATATTGGATAATGGTTCCTTTTTTTGCAGCTTCTTCAATGGGGAACAGGGTTTTACCCGGGACAAACCCGTCTGCCACAGCACGGTCCCAAGATTTTCCGCCTTCGCGCTGTCCGACGATAACATTGATGCCGTTGTCTCTCATATTCAATGCCTGACCCGGTCCCTGAACGCCGTAGCCGATAACTGCCACTACTTCGTTTTTCAGCACTTCTCTGGCTTTTTCCAGAGAAAATTCATCGGATGTAATCACTTCTTCCGATACGCCGCCGAAATCTATCTTTGCCATATTTCTTCTCCTTATATTGGTTAGTCATGTCAAATACTCTCATAAGCTTTCCCATTCATCTTTGCTGACTTTTGCCTGACGCAGAATTCTAAGCAAAAATTCCCTGTTTGTATCACCTTTGTGGGGATTCGGGATTGATAGGGTAATATCATCTTTAACCATGAATTGATGTTTTCCGCCGGAATACGGCCCTCGAAATCCCGATTTCTTCAAATAGCGAATCAGATCAGTTCGTTTGGTCGGTCCAAAAGGCGGCATCAGGCAACCTCTTTAATAATCAGATCCATATCATCAATCACAGGCAAGGAAAGATTATTGGAAAGCCGAAACACAATCCATCCTTCCAGAACTTCCTGAAGCTCTTCCCGACACTCTTCAAGCGTATCCGAGTTGGCATAAACGCCGTTGAATTCCGGGAGTTCACCGTAATAACTCCCGTCATCGCATAATATCTCATATCTTGCATGATACATAGCCGCATTGATGTAATCCGTCAGCATGATCGCCTCCCCTGATGTAGGGTGGGTGAAGCACAGCGAAACCCACCGTTCTTGAAACTTGAACTATGTAGGATTTTAATAAACTTCATCATGCAGACCGATTCCAATCAGGAAAATATCGTCCTCACCTTGTTCATTCTTAACAAAATCAAATAGTATCCTCATATTGTATCCGACGCTGCATGTCCATGTACCGGCCAGATTTCCTTTAAGCTTATGGGTGGCCAATTGCGGAGCAAACGGGTCTTCCATCATCAGCCTCAAACTGTCTTCAATATCGCCGCGCAGATTCGGGTGTCTTCTTATCGCCCGTTTGAAAGCTTTTACAAAGGTTTTTCCCCAAATCAGTTTTCTCATGCTAAAAGTTCTTTCATCAAATCGTCCACGCTGCCTGATCTGACTTCCCCTCTGGCATATTCCTCTCTCGCCTCTTTGATTGTCTCCGCAATCAGTTGCCGTCTGCACTCATTCAATCTGCGGCTGACAATATCCACAAGATACTCCTGCTGATCTTGCGGTAAAGATTCAACGAGATCCAACACCTCATGAAATCTCAAAGCCTGTCCGGACATAAAAAATCCTTTCATCACAAAATAGTTGAGAACTGAAAATTCTCATTTCTCACTTTACTTGGCTTCCCGGAACAGCGCGATCATCCCTGTCCGTGCAATTTCCTTGATGCCTATAGGTCTCAGCAGATTCAGCAGGGCAGCGAGTTTGCCTTCATCTCCGGTAACTTCGATGGTGTAGTGATCAAGTCCCACATCCACTACTTTGCATCTGAAGATATCCACAATCCTGAGAATTTCTGCCCGATGTTCGGGTTTGGCAGAAACTTTTATCATTGCCAATTCCCGCTGAACATATTCCTGACCGGTCAGTTCATAGACCTTGATCACATTGATAAGCTTGTTCAACTGCTTCTTGATCTGCTCGACAATCGGCTCATTCCCTTTGGTAACGATAGTCATCCGGGACACCTGCGGGTCCATGGTCTCAGCGACACAAAGACTTTCAATGTTATATCCTCTTCCGCTGAACAGCCCCGCAATTCTGGAAAGCACGCCCGGTTCATTGTCAACCAGCATTGAAAGTACATGTTTTTCTTCCCTCATAGTATATCACCTCTATTGATTGAAAGGTCAGAGGTGAGAGGTCAGGGGTGAGAGGCTGAATGACCACTCACCCCTGACCCCTCACCTCTGACCCCTGACCTTTTAAACAAGCAGCATTTCGGTAAGCGGCGCGCCCGCCGGAACCATAGGATAAACGCATTCTTCCTTTGCCACCCTGAAATCCATAATCACGGTTTTGGAAGAAAAAAGACCCTCTTTGAGAACCGCTACGACCTCGGAGGGTTTTTCGGCTCTCAATCCCACTGCGCCGTAAGCCTCGGCTAATTTCACGAAATCAGGCGCGCAGTCCATACAGGTGGAAGAATACCGCTTTCCGTAAAACAGTTCCTGCCATTGTCTCACCATGCCCAGATATCCGTTGTTGAGTATGACTACCTTTACCGGCAGACCATACTGGACAGCCGTTGCCATTTCCTGAATATTCATCTGAATACTGCCGTCTCCGGCAATATCCACAACAAGCTCATCCGGGCAGGCAACCTGTGCGCCGATAGCAGCGGGCAGTCCGAACCCCATACATCCCAATCCGCCTGAAGTGATAAAGCGGTTGGGTCTTTCAAAATGATAATACTGGGCTGCCCACATCTGATTCTGCCCCACCTCGGTAGTGATAATTGCCTCGCCTTTGGTGAGTTCATAGAGTTTTTCAACCACATACTGAGGCTTGACAGGACCGTTTTTATCCTGCTCATAATCCAGCGGACGCGTGCTTTTCCATTCGACAATCTGATCCAGCCATGATTTTCTCTTTTGCTGCAAGTCGTTCGGATCAATTTGATCTGTAAGCGTGTTCAGGTGTCCGAGAGTGATTCTGCAATCTCCTACTACCGGGATGCTTACCGGAACATTTTTCTTTATGGAAGTAGGATCAATATCAATATGGACAATCTTTGCCTGAGGAGCAAACGAGTCGGTTTTTCCGGTCACGCGGTCATCAAAACGCACACCTACGGCAATCATCAGATCACATTTTCCGGTACACATATTGGCACGATAAGTGCCGTGCATTCCGATCATGCCGAGCCATAGCGGATCCGAACCCGGAAACGCTCCCAATCCCATAAGAGATGTTGTTACAGGAATCTGATTTTTGCGGGCAAATTCGGTGAGTTCTTTGGCTCCGTCTGAGAGAATCACGCCGCCCCCGGCAAATATCATGGGTCTTTCCGCTTTCTGAACCAGTTCCGCAACTTTCTGCAACTGCCGCATATTCGGATTATAGGTCGGATTATAAGACCTGAGCTTTACCTCTCCGGGCATTTCAAAGGCTATTTTTTTATTTCCCACATTCTTGGGAATATCCACCAGCACAGGGCCAGGACGCCCGGACCTCGCTATAAAAAAAGCTTCTTTGATAACTCTCCCGAGGTCCTCGGTGCTTTTCACCAGAAAATTATGCTTGGTGCAGGGTCTTGTGATTCCCACGATGTCAACTTCCTGAAAAGCGTCGTTGCCGATCAGATGGGTGGGAACCTGACCCGTAATCACTACTATAGGAATCGAATCGCAGTAGGCAGAAGCAATGCCGGTTACGGTATTAGTGGCTCCGGGTCCGGATGTGACCAGACAGACGCCCACTCTGCCACCGGCGCGTGCATAGCCGTCCGCGGCATGGGCCGCGCCCTGTTCATGGCGGACCAGAATATGCCGGATATCGGTTTTGGCAAGCTCGTCATAAATATCAAGAAGCACGCCTCCCGGATATCCGAAAATGGTGTCCACCCCTTCGTCTTTCAGCACTTTCATCAGAATCTGTGCGCCTGTGAGTTCCATGTTGAAAACCTTTCTTTATTCTATTGTTGAAACAAGCTGCTTCATATTCGGCTGCAATTCATCCAGCTGACTCTGATTGACTCTGCTGGGCTTTTCTTCCGGAACCACAACATATTCACCGGCAGTCAGAAGAACAATCGGGATACCGAGCGCGCTGGAAACCACCGAAGCTGTATTCGCGTCTCTGATCTCGAATTGAAACATTTTTCGGAATGAAGATTCCTCTTTCGGAACAGATGTGCCGGTCGGATGGATACAGAATACATTCGAATTACCCTGCCAAACACCCAAAATTTCATTGCCGATTTCCTGAACCACTGTTCTGAAAGCTCTGGCCGATTTTACATATTGCGTAAGCCTGTTGCCGACATAGCAGTATATCTGAGGAACAGAAAGACGGAACCGTTGAGAATTCAAATGAAACTGAGACTGCTGCATACCCGGACGTCTGGTAACACCGTATAACAGAGCCAAAACAGTCCGGACCGCTCTTTTTGACGAACCGTCGGCAGAAAAAGGGATAATGAGCCGGTCAGAAGCGGACATGACTAATTCGGTATATATCGAGAAGCTCGGATTGCAGTCAATAAATACCGTCAGCTTATCCTGATTCAAAGAATATCTTATATCTTCAATCAGGTCGCTGATCCATGTATGAACAATACGCCAGGCATCCGTAGGACCCGGCGATGTTGCGTTCAGCACACGCCAAGACTGAATTTCCAACTGTTCATCCCCTGCAACCAAATATAAATTCCGGGGAATATGGCTGTTCAACTGATTCGCATTGATCAGATAAGATGCCCCTGAACGCGGATTCACATAAGGACTTCGAATTCTGTCCTCGATATATCCGGCAATAGTTTTAGGCGGATTTTGGGAACCGAGTTCACACAATTTTTTCTCTCCTTCAATCATACCGCCTAAGAACATACCCGAAGCATTTGCCTGAGGGCACAGATCCAGTACAAGTACACTCTGATCCGGATGGATTCTTGCGTATTCGGAGGCAATCTGGAAAGTAAGATAACTTTTCCCGACTCCGCCTTTGTTGTTCCATATCGCATAGATTGACATTTTCCGATCCCTTTAGAAAGTGAGAAGTGAGAAATGTACAGTGAGAAGTAATCATTTCTCATTTCTCAGCTTACAATCGCTCCTTTGCTTGCGGATGAAACCATCCGGGCATACCGTGCCATATAGCCATGAGTGATTTTCGGTTCAGGCTCAGACCATTCGGATAGCCGCTTTTTTATCTCTTCATCGGAAACCTTGAGAGTTATGCTTTTGCCGGGAATGTCAATTGCAATCCGGTCGCCTTCCCGGACAACCGCAATGACTCCGCCCTGCATGGCTTCCGGCGATATATGCCCGATAGCCGCGCCCCGTGTTCCGCCTGAGAATCTTCCGTCCGTGAGCAGTGCGACAGAAGCATCCAATTTCATGCCGGCTATGGCAGATGTGGGAGTAAGCATTTCCCGCATTCCGGGTCCGCCCATAGGTCCTTCGTAGCGCACCACAATCACATCGCCTTTTCTGATCTTGCCGTCCATGATGGCACGCGTCGCATCTTCTTCGGAATCGAAAACTCTGGCAGGTCCCTCATGCCTCAGCATTTCATCCACTACCGCAGACTGTTTGACTACGCATCCTTCGGGTGCAAGATTGCCGAACAGCACAGCCAACCCGCCTTGTTTATGATAAGGATTTTCAATGGAGCGGATCACATCCTTATCCAATATCCGGACATCTTTTATATTGTCGGCAACGCTTTTTCCGCTGACTGTCATGCAGTCCATATCAATACGTCCGGATCGGGACAGTTCTTTCATCACTGCCGGAATTCCGCCTGCCCGGTTCAGGTCTTCGAGATGATCTTTGCCCCCGGGACTGAGCGAGCAAAGATGCGGCGTGGCTTTGCTGATTTCATTGATGAGATTCAGGTCAATTTCCACGCCGGATTCTTTTGCCAGAGCGGTCAGATGCAGCACGGTATTGGTAGAACAGCCCAGAGCCATGTCAACGGTCAGCGCATTCCCGAAGGCTTTTTCCGTCATAATCTTCCGGGGCCTGATGTCTTTTTCCAGAAGATTCATAATCATCATCCCGGCTTCTTTTGCCAGACGGATACGCGCAGCCATGACCGCAGGAATTGTGCCGTTTCCGGGCAGACCCATGCCGATGGCTTCGGTGAGGCAGTTCATGGAATTTGCCGTAAACATTCCCGCGCAGGAGCCGCAGGTGGGGCAGGCTTCATTCTCAACGCGTGACAATTCTTCTTCGCTCATGTTCCCGGAACGCACCGCGCCCACAGCTTCAAATACTGTAATCAGATCAACCTTTTTGAATTCTCCGGGGCTTAGGGCATGACGGCCCGCGAGCATGGGACCGCCGCTGACAACAATCGTCGGAATATTGAGCCGCGCTGCTGCCATAAGCATTCCCGGCACAATTTTGTCGCAGTTGGGAACCATGACCAGAGCGTCAAAGCCGTGGGCTGTGGCCATCACCTCGATGGAATCAGCAATAAGCTCCCGGCTTGCCAGAGAATATTTCATACCGATATGATTCATGGCAATGCCGTCGCATACGCCGATGACTCCGAACTCTATCGGGGTTCCTCCTGCCATATAAACGCCTGATTTTACTGCGTCCACGATTTTATCTAAATGCACATGACCCGGAATGATGCTGTTGGATGAATCGGCGATGCCGATCAGGGGTCTGCGGATTTCCGCATCTGTGTATCCCATTGCCTTGAACAGCGCACGATGGGGCGATCTTTCGATTCCGGATTTCACACTGTCGCTTTTCATTGATTTTTTTGCTCCGCAAAAAAAAATCCGTTACCAGCCTTTACAGGGCTGATAACGGATTCTTTTATTTTATTTAAAAAAAGTTATAATAAAATTAAGCCAATATCAACCCTTTCCTCGTTGCCGGGAAGTATCCCGACTGCGAGGACGATAATAAGGATGAGGCTGATAATGGCAAATGTGTTTTTCATTAAAGTTTTCCCTGAAATACAATCTGGGATTCTTTTAACACGGGCATAAAAATCTTGTCAAGCATTTTTTATTCATCCCGGCAATTTTTATTTCGGTTTTTTCCTCGTTCCCAAGCCCCGGCTTGGGAACGCATCTGCGCCCGAAGCTCCGGCTTCGGTCCGTCTCCCGTCACGGGAAGCCGGGGAACCTCCCCGGCAAGTGCGTTCCCAAGCCCCGGCTTGGGAACGCATCTGCGCCCGAAGCCCCGGCTTCGGTCCGTCTCCCGTCACGGGAAGCCGGGGAACTTCCCCGGCAAGTGCGTTCCCAAGCCGGGGCTTGGGAACGAGAAAAGATAAAATATATCCTAAATTGAGCGATTTTTTGCTTTACATTGTCATTATTATGTGTTATATAACCTAAATTGAGCGATTCTTTTATTACTACCATTAGTAATTTTAATAATCTGAAA
>DYRK01000821.1 GCA_020718785.1 Desulfatirhabdium butyrativorans
AGGGTGTCCGGTTAAAATATGTCTGAAATCAGGCAGTTGTCTGATTTCAGATTTTCAGGGAATAAAAAAACGGCTGACCGAGAGAAGCTCTCGGTTCGCCGTTAAGGAAGAAAAAAAGATGAAAAAATTATTAGGTCAATATTTACTGATGCAAAATACTTGCCAAACTTTCCATTTATTCGGAAATAAATTTTTCCGTTTTTATTTAAAGCTGTAAATTCAATATATTGAAATTTTTTCGGCGATTCCGGAAACAGTAAAACCGTGTGTATCAGAGGCTCTGTATCAGGTGAAAATGTTCAATTTTTTGAACCCGATTTCGGGGCTGTCTGTTTAATATCCTGTATTTAAACAGATTACAGATTACAAGCCGCTGTTCAAAATTTTGAACCGAAAAAAACTCCGAGGCTTGATAGGGACATAATATCCTGATATTCAATGTAAAATGAAAGTTCAATTTTTTGAACTCAGCTCCGGATAATATTTTTTCAGCTTCTGACTAAGCCCGCTCTTTCCGATTCCGAGAATCTGAGCCGCGTGAGTCTGCACATTGTCTGCCATTTTCATTGCCCGTTCGATCATCTTTTTCTCAACCGTCGTAAGGGTATCATAAAGGCTTGCATCCGCGGGAATGCCGTCAAGATGCAGGGTATTGCCGGCATTGTCTTTGAAATTTCTGGGTAAATCACAGACGCGGATCAGTTCATCCGGACAGAGAATCACCGCACGTTCAATCACATTTTCAAGCTCCCGCACATTTCCGGGCCAACCGTATTCATAGAAAATGCGCTCCGCAGCCTGTTCTATGCCTGTCACAGGAATGTCCGATTTTCGTTCCCCGGCATATTTTTTCACAAAATGGTTTACCAGAAGCCGAATATCTTCGTTGCGTTCTCTCAGCGGCGGCAGCACGACAGGCAGGACATTCAGGCGGTAAAACAGGTCTTCGCGGAACCGCCCCTGTTCAACCTCGTCTTTCAATTTTCTGTTTGTGGCAGCGATGATCCGGATATCGGCTGCAACCGATTTGACGCCCCCGACGCGTTCAAAAGTCTTTTCCTGAAGAACCCGCAGCAGTTTTACCTGAAGATTCTGTGAAAGTTCGCCGATTTCATCCAGAAACAAAGTTCCGGTATCAGCCAATTCGAAGCGCCCTTTTTTCATGGCTGCCGCGCCGGTGAACGCGCCTTTTTCATGTCCGAAAAGCTCGCTTTCAAGAAGCGTTTCGGCAAATGCGGAACAGTTGACCGCGACAAATGGTTTATTGCGCCGGGGGCTGTTGAAATGAATCGCCTTTGCCACAAGCTCCTTGCCCGTGCCGCTTTCGCCTTCGATCAGTACCGTGGCATTTGTCGGAGCAATTTTCCGAATGGTTTCAAACACATCCGTCATGGCTTTGCTTTTTCCGATAATATTTCCGAAACTGTACTGAGATTTGACCGCACTCCGCAACTGTCTGTTTTCTTTGACCATCTGATAAACAGCAACGGCTTTTTTCACATAAATTACCAGACTGTCATTTTCAAAGGGCTTCATAATATAATTGTAAGCCCCTTTCTGCATGGCTTCGACAGCTTTTTCCACGGTTCCGTAGGCGGTCATCATAATTACCGGCAGTTCCGGGTCCTTTGCCTTGACATTTTCCAGCAGTTCGATACCGTCCATGGACGGCATTTTCATGTCGGTCAGAACGAGATCAACATCGGAATTACTCAGTATTTCAATAGCTTCCTGTCCGCTGTTGGCGGTCATGGTTTCAAAGCCTTCTTCTTCCAGCACCGCGGCGAGAATCAGCGGATAATTTTTTTCATCGTCAACAATCAGAACGGTTTCCATTTCAGTCACCATTTCCTTGCAGATTCCCTGCCGCACATTAACAGTATCTGCAAGGATTGTGTGTAAGCAGGGATTTTCCTAAGTCGGTTCAAGTCCGGAGACTTGAACCAACTGAAAAACTCGGTTCGGAACAGACAACAACGGAGTTGTGTTAATTGGAAACAATCCTTATAGATTAGGATTACTACATATCCTCAAGCCAATTTTGTATTTCAGCAGGATTTTTCCGCATAATTGCCGAAAGAATATCCGTGTCGAGTATAACCTTTTGAATCATTGACGTTTCTTTTCCTCAAAAAATTCACTGCGGTTAAACGCTATCTGCTCAACCTCGTTTATATCCTGAACAGAAAGACCTTCATATACATGCGCGGCGAGTTCCAATATATCGTCTGTATTTTCTTTGATATTGTCAAGGATAATTTTGACTGCCTGCCCTTCAAAAAGTTTGGGATTTTTTATGGGTATGAACACTCCATGCTCATAGACATTCCTCGTTCCCAAGCCCC
>DYRK01000822.1 GCA_020718785.1 Desulfatirhabdium butyrativorans
TTTTGAATCTCATCCAATGAAAATAATTCCACGCTCTCTATTTCTTTGTCATGCTCTTTCCGCGTCTCATATTCTGTCATAGAAATATGAACTTGAAAAATATGGGCAAGATTCGGATTTCTGTTCGGAGAAACCGAGATCGGCAATAACTGTTCAAAACGGTTCATCTCTCGGATTTCAATTCCGGTTTCTTCGGCTAACTCTCTGGCAGCCGCACGAACAGGCAATTCTCCGTCCATTGCACCACCTGCCGGAAGTTCCCAGCATATATCATTCAGTACCGGACGTTTCGCTTTTACCATAACAATTGAATGATTTTCAATTACCGGCAGAACGGCAACCTGCGGGAAATCATATTCTATGGTAAAATATCCGCCCCGGTTCCGAACCGCAAACCAGGGATTTTCATGGACGGTTTCAACAGGTATCAGCGATGGACACTGCGGATAAAAAAGTCTCGGATCGTCAATTGCAGGCATGAGTCACCTTGTCAGAAATACTCTGCTTTTCTTTATTTTCATATCCTTTTTCCGGACCACTTTCTTATCCCGGCTGCGAAGGGCTTCAGAATCTCCGCCAATTCCTCGACTTTTTTAATCTTTTCCATTCTGTCTGTCTGATTACTTTAAAACAGTTTTCGCCACATAAGGACTTGCCGGATTTACAATTAATTTCTGCTGCTTCGGGTCAATCAGAACATCCATACTTTCCATAGGAATAACCCCCATCAGAGGTTCTGCATCGCCGGGAAGAACAACAGCATGAACGGTTGTCTGTCTGTTTTCAAAACGAACATTTACGGGACCCGCAATTTCAAATTTCTGTTTTGATCCATTAGCCAGTTCTCCCATCTGTTCATCTATTTTCGGCAGATCCAACTGAATTTTAATGCTTTCATTGATTGCCAGCATATAAGAACCGCTGTCCACCAATGCTTTTACCTTCATTTTTCTGACTTCGGTTTCTTTCAGATAGCCTCTCCGCACCAGAGCCAGATCATCGCTGTTAATCAGTTCTATATCCGAATATATCAGCCCCATTCATCTCCTTTTTTTGTATCTCTGAAACAGTGTCGTATCAATCTCCGTAACTTCTTGATTATCTTGTCAGAAACACCTTTCCCGTTTTAACTCTCTTCCGCCAATAATTCAAAAGGTCATGCATGGTCTTTTCAAAAGTTATTTCCGGCTCCCATCCTGTATGTTTTTTGAACTTTGCCGTGTCCGGAACCTGAAGATCGGCATCCAAAGGGCGGAGTCTCGCCTGCTCTGTCTCCACTTTGATCTTATCTTTATGAGTGGAAGCGGAGATCAGATAATCGAGCATCTCCCCCACGGTACATGAAAAAGTTCCGCCGATATTGTAGTATTCGCCGGGAACGGGATTGACTGTCACCAAAAGATAATAGGCGCGGACAGCATCTCTGACATCAGACCATGTACGCAGAGAATTCAGATTGCCTGTTCTGACGACCGGCGGAATCATGTCCCGCTCAATCATGGCGATCTGCTTTGCAAATGTGGACTCGGCGAAAATATCTCCCCGTCTGGGACCTGTGTGCGTGAACATGCGGGTAACGACTACCTTTTGTCCGTAGGCTTCGGCGTGAAACCGCCCCACCATATCCGTACCGATTTTAGAAATAGCATAGGGCGAAGCAGGATGTAAAGAACACTCTTCATTAATCGGAAGCTTTTCTTTCGGAACCCGGCCGAAAACCTCCGACGATGAACAGACATGAATCACCGGATCGATCTCTTTGCATCGCCTGAGTGCTTCAAGCAGCCGTTCTGTTCCCAGAATATTCGTATCCAGCGTCTGAATAGGAGATGTGAAGCTCGTCGTCGGGTAACTCTGGGCAGCAAGATGGAAAACAACATCCGGCCGGCTTCCGTCTATGGCATTTTGCAACGAAATCATATCGCAGAGATCGCCGCTGATAAAATATAAACGGTCTTTTCTGTTTGCTCTGTCCAGCAGATGTTCGACATTGTCCAAAGGACTGCGCCAGCGGCACATCCCATAGATATCCCAATCTGTATTTTCCAGCAGGAAATCAGCCAAATGAGACCCCACCATTCCGGTAATGCCTGTTATCAATGCTCTCATATCGTCTATTTATCCTTAGTGAAAAAATGTTCGGCTTCGGAATATGATTCAGGTGTACCAATATCTATAAATCGTCCTTCACACTGAAATCCGTAGAATTTTCTGCCGATCAATGAAGGAAATACATTTTTTTCCAAAGAAACCGGTGTATCCTCCTGAATTTTTTCAATTAATTTTTTATTTATCAAATATATTCCCGCATTAATCCACCCGGGACCGGAACGATTGTTTTTTT
>DYRK01000823.1 GCA_020718785.1 Desulfatirhabdium butyrativorans
TTCAACAGAGATATTTCGGAAACAGACAGGATTCTGGAACAGGCAAAAGACCGGATGGCAAAAGAGATTTCAGGAGAAAACAGTGTTTCCGTATCTGTAGTTCTGTCTGACGGTTCAATACAATACAGCACGGATAAGGCACTTGTGAGAACAACACTGCCGGAACAGGTCCGACGCGCTTATGAAAACAGCGGAAAAAAATCTGCCTGCGTCAGATATAGGAATACCTGCATCACTGCCTTGCCGGTACCGGGTCAGGATGCGGCGATTGTCATTGTTTATGACGAAAAACAGGTCAATGGTCTTCATGAGAGTGTTTTCAATAAGAATCTCAGGACTGTCGGAATTATTATTGCCTGCGGAATCATCTTTCTGACACTTTCCGATTTTATAATACTCGGCACAGCGTATTCCGGAAAGTTTCCTAAGAGAAGAATTTCTGTCGTCATATTTATTATCGTCGTTTTATCTCAGATTGTTTTTTCCGGTCTGAACATAAACGATTTCAGAAACTGGTGCCTGAAAACCGGCACGGAAAAAATGCTGTCTGACAACCTGAAGGAAATCATACCGGATTTCCTGACTGTTCTTGTCATTTCTCTTTTCTTTTTTGCGGAAATGATGGTTCTGCTCTCCCAGTTTGTTGAAAGACAATCTGAAAATGCACAACAGGATATGCAGGCGGGTTGCGAAGCCATCAGACCCGCAGTGTTCCTGCTCCTTTTCGGAGTTGACATTTCTCTCTCATTTCTGCCGCTTTATATTGAAAAGCTTTACGAGCCGATGGCAGGACTTTCCAAAGATATGATCATGGGATTTCCGACTTCCGTAAGGATGCTGACCACCGCGATCTTTTTTTTCATCTCAGGAGCATGGTTTGACAGACGGGGCTGGCATGAGCCGTTTTTCACGGGACTTTTTCTCGCAGGAACGGGACTTCTCTGTTCCGCTCTGGCGCCGGACGCTCTTCACCTGATTGTCTCTCAGGGAATTCTCGGCATGGGATACGGTCTTTCTCTGATGTCCGCGCAGGGATTTGTCGTCTTATATACAGACAGAACCAAAGCTCAGGGAATTGCCCGGCTGGGCGCCGGCACGCTGGCAGGACATATCTGCGGAACTGCTGCCGGAGCCATTCTGGCAGAGCAGATCGGTTACAGATCAGTATTTTTTGCAGGAGCTGTCATAGTATTTCTTGCGGTCATTTATACTGCTTTTTCTATGCACAGCATGATTGACATTGCGAAGCAGGGGCTTCGCAACGAAAATATTGTGAGAGTTCGGAAACAGCCGCTCCGGGTAATCGGAACCGGATGGTTTCTCTGTTTTCTGCTGAACAGAAATGTCTTAGCCCTTCTCTTATTCGGCATTATTCCCGCTTACATAGCAATGATCGGTTTTCTCGATTACTTCTGTCCGGTCTATCTGAGCCGGATGGGTGTGTCGCAGTCAGCCATCGGACGGGTTTTTATGATTAACGGCTTTTGCCTCATTTACATCGCGCCCATAATCAGCAGATGTATAGACAGATCAGGGGATAAAAAAGTATATATCGTTATCGGCGGCATCTTGGGAAGTCTGGCATTTATCACTTTCTGCTTCACCGGCGGGCTTGCAGGAGCGGTAGCGGCAGTTTTGCTTCTGGGTCTTTCCAACAGTTTCAGCATAGCCGCTCAGACGGCTTATGCAGTGGAACTCAGGGTCAGCCGGGAGTTAGGCGAAGGAAAAGCTTTGGGGATACTGCGTTCATTGGGCCGCTCCGGACAGGTGCTGGGTCCTGTCATGTTCAGTTGGCTGATTGCCACGGCAGAAATCAGTAAGGGTATGATGTATTTCGGCTTTGCCTATCTTTTTATTACGCTTCTTTTTGTGCTTGTATCCAAAAGAGAAAACTCCGTAGGGGCACGCCGGCGGCGTGCCCCTACCCGTTGCCACGCCGCCGGCGTGCCCCTACCCGTGCGAAATACAAAGCCGCATGAAAGGTAAAAACATAATGGGAGCAAAACAACATTCTGCTTTAGCGGAATATTTCCTTGACATCGTATGCGAAAATCTTCCGGTTGTCAGGCGGGCAATCTCGGAATACGGCAATGTTTCCCTTTCCGAATATGTCCGAAATCTCCTTTTGAAAAAGGCAGAAGCGGCATATCAGGACCGGGATGACC
Source organism: Desulfatirhabdium butyrativorans (assembly GCA_020718785.1). Classification (GTDB taxonomy): domain Bacteria; phylum Desulfobacterota; class Desulfobacteria; order Desulfobacterales; family DYRK01; genus DYRK01. The sequence continues at coordinate 2,166 of DYRK01000823.1, forward strand.
TTCTCGAAGTAGTACAGAAATATGCAGCTTCGCTTCTCGGCGAGTCTGTCGGAAAAAAGATAGCGGATGATCTTGCAGTCTCCCCTGTAGTTCTGACAGCGAATCACCACGGCGTTGACTATTTCTCCCAGTCCGTACAGGGAAGTCTCATCTTTGCTCTCAATACATTAAGCGG
>DYRK01000153.1:0-3608 GCA_020718785.1 Desulfatirhabdium butyrativorans
AAATGGAATCAAGCAGATATGTGAAATCGTTACTGGCAGTTTCCGCGATATATTTTGCCCTGATCTTTTTTCTGGGGAATCAGATAGGTCTTTTGTCTGAAAACCGGAACATACTATTGTGGATAACAGCCCTGCTGACAGCGGTAAATTTTGTGATTCTGTCAGCCCGTTTTTTTCGGGGAGGAGCCGTCACTTTAAGTGTGATTCTGCTCAACCTGATTCAGTGCGCGCTGTTTTTTCAGATTCACGTTCAAATTTATACGCTGGCTGCTTCCGATTATGCCTGTCCTTTGCCGCCGCTTAACGGAGACTGGCTGCGCTTTGTCGGTACCGGCATCCTCAACGCTGCGGATATGCCGGATATAATCGAGGCTTACAATATCGGCTTCGAAGGCATTCGGCATCAAAGCACCGCGGCGGGCATTGCACTGCTCGGCATGTATCTTATGATCGTGATGCTCATTTTAAGCCTGATTTTCGAAATACGCTCCCGTTTTTCTGCAAATATTCCGGACATGAAAAAAATCCGCATAACGGGGCTGATTCTTTCTCTGATCCTCATCGGCATATTCGGCGTAAAAGATCACTGGACGCTGATGAACTGGCTGTTATTTCCGATGGATAACATACTGCGTACACTCGATTTGGCAGACGCTGTTCAGATTTTCGGCTGGCGGAATCACAGTCTGAATATGAGTCCGGGACTGGCTTCAGCCGCGGTATTGTTCCGCGTGATGATAATCTCATATTTCCTCGGATTCATCGGACGCTTTTATCCGTCCGGTTCCGGAGAAAGCAGCAGATCCGTGGAGGAACTGATCCGCGTGTTCAGGTCCCCGGAATCTTCGACAAAAGATCGCACGGTGGCTGTGAAAGAACTGGAAAACTACGGTGTGTTTGCAGAACCAGCCGTGCCGGATCTTGTAAAACTTCTGATACACGGCAACAGCAGCATCCGCATTGCTGCCGCGGATGCGCTCAGGGAAATCTCGCCGGGATGGTCTGGGAGCGAATGGGTCCGCAAGGAAATTCCGAATCTTGTCAAAACACTGGCGAGCAGCGACAAAATCGCCAGAATTTCGGCTGCCGAGGCTTTGGGGGAAATCGGAGCCGCGGCTGGAGACAGTGTTCCGCGTATGATCGCACTGCTGGCAGACAAAGACAGAGATGTCCGCCGTGCAGCATCCGAGGCACTGAAAAAAATCGGAACTTCCGCAATTCCCGAATTAGTCAAGATTCTGGCAGACAGCAGCAAAGATATCCGCGATGCAGCCTTTGAGATTCTGGAAATGATTGATCCGGAATGGGTTTATACTGAAAGCGCGGTCAATGAGATCAAGCGGCTTGTGAAACTGCTCACCGACAAAAGCAAAGAAATCCGGGACGCGGCATTCGAAGCTTTGGAACGGATTGATCCTGAATGGACTCGCAGCGAAAGTGCCTTAAATGAAATCAGACGCCTTGAAAAAATGCTCGATGACAGCGGAGAGGGGCGTATCCTTGCGGTTGAAGCACTGGGAAGAATCGGAGCCGCGGCTGAAAATGCTGTTCCCAGACTTATCACTATGCTGGGAGACAGGAACGCGGTCAGCACGGTTGTGGAATCGCTGGGCAAAATCGGAACCGGTGCAAAACAGGCGATTCCTCATCTTATCCCTCTTCTCGCGGATGCCAATCCCTATATCCGCAAATCCGCGACTGAATCGCTGGAAAAGACAGATATGAAATGGCGTGAAAGCGAAAGTGTGCGGAATATGATCCCGAAATTTATGGCTGCACTGACAAAACAGGGTTCCGGCTATGATTCACCGGAAGATGCCCTGGCTGCCGTGGGTTCCCCGGCTGTTCATCCGCTGGTGAAAGCATTGGCAGACAGCAACAAAGGACTTGTCGAAATCGCGGCGCGGACATTGAAGCAGATAGACCCCAAATGGCCCCAGACCGAAGGCGCAAAAGAAGCGGTTCCCCATCTTGCAGCAGCATTGGGGCATAGCGAGTGGTATGTGCGCCATTCGGCTGCGGAAGTGCTGGGAAAAATCGGTCCCGGAGCTATCAAGGCGGTTCCTCTTCTGGTAAAAGGACTGGCTGATAAGAACAAAGTGGTACGCGCCACCGTCAAAGCCGCCCTGGACAAAATCACGGTGCAGAATGCTCCTCCTGCAAAACCCGCGGCTCCGGTTCGGGAATCTCCGGAGTCAAAACTGCCCCCGGCTGTTGCGCCGCATGTAAAAAATCTTTCGGATGCCGACGATGCCTTGCGCCGCAATGCTGCTGAAGAATTGGGAAAAATGGGACGCAAAGCCGCGGATGCTGTTCCTTATCTCATAGATGTTCTGGCTGATGACAATGTCCGTGTCCGAGATGCAGCCGCTGCTGCGCTTGAAAAAATCAATTCAAAATGGCGTCAGAGCGAAGCCGCGGCAAACGCTATTCCTAATTTTACAAAAATGCTGGGAAAAGGAGGAATGGGAGGAAATTACCGTCAGCCTGCCGAAGCCCTTCTGATTATAGGTTCTCCGGCAGTCTGCGAATTAGTCAGACATCTGGCTGCGGATAACAATACGGCTTTCAATGCTGTGAGCGAAGTGCTGGAAAAAATTGATCCCCGGTGGATACAGAGCGAAGGGGCAAAAGAGGCGGTTCCCCATCTTGCAGCCGCGCTGAAACACAATGAATGGTATGTGCGGCGTTCTGCTGCGGAAGTGCTGGGAAAGCTCGGTCCCGCGGCGATCAAGGCAGTTCCTTATCTGGTGAAAACTCTTGCGGATAAAAACAAAGAAGTGAGGAATACGGTCAAGGAGACGCTGGATAAGGTGGTGTTGAAGAAGTGAGGAGTGAGAAGTGAGAAGTGAGAAATATTTTGATTTTTATATGTATCAGCCTGTTTGCGGGTGTATTATCTGCTGCGGAAGATCGCTTTGAACAAGGCTTTGAACAAGGTATCCGTTTTCTGGAATCAAAGGATTATGATAAAGCCATAGCTGCTTTTTCAGATGTGCTGAAAAGCGATCCTGCGAATTTCAAAGCCTTTCACAGCCGGGGGATTGCCCGGTTTTTGAAAGAAGATTACGATCAGGCGATTTCCGATTTCACTCGTGCGGCAGAGATCAATCCCCGGTATTTTGAAGCAATTCACAGCCGTGGCGGAGCATGGCTTTATAAAAAAGGATATGACCGTGCCATAGCGGATTTCACTGATGCCATAGAGATAAACCCGCTTCAGGCAGATGCGTTCCGAGGCCGTGGAGACGCATGGTTCTGCAAAGGAGACTGCGGCAAAGCCATTGCAGATCATAAGCTCGCTTTGGATATCAATCCCAAAGATGTAGAAGCGATTTATAAAATAGCATGGATATCGGCTACCTGTCCGGACGCCCGATATCGTGACGGTGAAAAAGCTGTGGCTATGGCAAAAAAAGCCATGGAACTGAATCCGGGAGCCAATTTTTCAGACACACTGGCTGCCGCGTATGCCGAAGCCGGAAGGTTTGATGAGGCAATAACCGCTCAGGAAAAAGCCATTGCTTTGCTGGATACCAAGACCTCTGAGGAATATCTCAGCCGTCTGGACTCCTATAAAAATCATAAGCCCTGGCGGGAAAATTTTA
>DYRK01000153.1:3708-11361 GCA_020718785.1 Desulfatirhabdium butyrativorans
AATAAAGAAATGGCTGACCGGACAGTGATACGATTGAAAGAAAAAGGAATCCCGGCATTCGGCTTCTGTTCCGATGCTCCCGGAAAAGGGGCATGGTGTCATGTGTTTGTCGGTTACTATGGCACTTTCGAATCGGCTCGGAACGCGGCTTCGGAACTGAAAGCACAAAAATTGCTTCATTCTGCCGACGCGGTCAGAAGACCCTACAGCTTATGGGTAGGGCTTTCAAATTCATCTGATGAGATAAAAAAACTGGAAAAGAAACTGAGTCAAAAAGGATATATTGTCTATGGGATTCCGGGCAGGCAGAATCTTGTCCGTCTGCTGATCGGGGCTTTTGAGACAAAGGAAGAGGCTGAAGGGCTGACCGCAGTATTGGAAAAGCAGGGAATTAAAACAAAAGTGGTGAGACGATAGGAAAACAGTCTCACTTCAGGAGAGAATATGCCGCCGATTATTTCTGTTGTAGGCAAATCCGGGTCAGGTAAAACTACCCTTATCGAGAAACTTATTCCCGAAATTAAAAAGCGGGGATACCGGATCGCTATTATAAAACATGCCTTTCATCAATTCGATATAGACAAAGAAGGTAAAGACAGTTGGCGTCACAGAGCCGCAGGCGCAGATACGGTAATTGTGGCTTCGCACGGACGTATCGCTATGGTAAAGAATCATAATTCCGAAAATATAGACAGCATGGAAGCCTATTTTTCGGACATGGATATTGTGATTACCGAAGGCTATAAACGGGAGAGCAAACCCAAGATAGAAGTCTTTCGGGCTGCCGCGCACAAGGAGCCTCTTTGCATCGGCAACAGCGATCTCATTGCTTTAGTGACAGATACGGATGTTGATCCGAATGTGCCGCGGTTCGGTCTGGAAGATATTGAGAAATTGGCAGACTTCATAGAAGAGAAATATCTATGACCCGCGAAGATGTTATCCGTCTGAAAACATGGTTTGCCGGTTATGCAGCAGGCTATTATATGGATGATCCGAATCATAACCGTGCTATCTGTCTGAAAGAAGAACATACGGAACGCGTGTGCGGAAATATTCTCATGCTCGGACGCGAGATAAATCTGTCGGAGCAGGAAATGCTCATTGCAGAAACCGTGGCTCTGTTTCACGATGTCGGACGGTTTAAGCAATATGCAGACTACGGCACATTCAGAGATATGGCATCGGAAAACCATGCCAGACTGGGGATTCGTGAAATGTCTCTTCATCGGGTGCTGGATGGCTGCACAAAAGAGGAAAAGCGTATCATTTCAAGGGCTGTTGCCTATCACAACGCTGTCATGCTTCCGAGTGAAGGAGATGTTTTCATGCGTCTTATCCGCGATGCAGACAAACTCGATATATGGAATGTGGTTACAAGCTATTATGCGGAGCGGGACAGACAGCGGAATGTCGCCATAGAACTCGATCTTCCCGACACGCCCGTATGTTCGCAGAATGTCATTGCTCTGCTGAATTCCCGAAAATTCATCCGGATGAGAGATTTGAAAACACTGGATGACTTCAAACTCATGCAGATCGGCTGGGCTTTTGATCTGAATTTTGCGCCGTCTTTCCGTGAACTCAGACGCCTGAGATATATAGAAGAGATCGAAGCAACCCTGCCGAAATCGGAAGCGATATCGGAAGCCGTAAAAAAAGTCATGGATTATGTTGAGTCAAAATGTCTTTGATTAGCAGCACTACACGAGATTAACAAAAAAGGAGTTATAGTATTATGAAAGTCGGATTCATCGGCATGGGCATCATGGGGGTTCCCATGTCCAAAAATGTTTTGAAAGCCGGGAATGAAGTCATGGTTTACAACCGTACCCCCGAAAGAATTGCTCCCGTAACGAAAGCAGGCGCAAAAGCCGTGCAGACTCCCAAAGCAGCGGCACAGGGGGCTGATGCGCTTATTCTCATGCTTACGGGACCCGAAGCTGTTGACTCGGTGCTGTTCGGAGAAAACGGCGTGCTTGGCGGAATAAAGCCCGGAACGCCGATAATCAATATGAGTACGGTTTCCCCGGCTTATTCCCGGCAATTGAATGAACGGCTTGCCGCAAGTTCAGCAGTGCTGATTGACGCGCCGGTATCGGGTTCCAAAAAACCGGCAGAAGACGGCACGCTTATTATCCTTGCCGGTGGTCCCAAAGAAAAAGTCAAAGAATTGGAATCGCTGCTTCTGACCATGGGCAAAAAAGTAGTGTATTGCGGCGAAGCCGGTCAGGGATCGAGTATGAAAATGGCTGTGAATCTCCTGCTGGGCATTATGATGGAGGGATTCTGCGAAGCGGTGAATTTCGGACAGCGATGCGGACTTGTCACAGAAACTCTGCTGGAAGCATTTCTTGCCGGCCCGCTGAGTTGCGGACTGTTCAATCTCAAAGCCGAGATGCTTAAAAACGACGATTTTCCGCCCCAGTTTCCGCTCAGACATATCACCAAAGACCTGCGCTTTGTTCTTCAGACCGCAGATGAAAACGGCGCGGCTATTCCTATAGGTTCCAGCCTGTTCCAGCTTTTCAGGTTAGCCTCCGGGCAGCATTGGGGAGATATGGACTTTGCAGTAGTCAAGAAAATTCTGGAAGCAATGAGTGACAGATAAACTAATGTCATTATGCCGGGTGTGCAGAGCCTGATATTTATCGGACAGCGCCAAACAGCGGGGTCAGGCTCTGCTACTGACCGATGATGAAATTGCGATTGTGGAAGGAGGAAGGAAATGAATGCTGTCAGAATAAAGCAGACTGTAACACATGAGGGAATTATTATTCCTTTAAATAAAGTTCGGAAATTCAAGGGAAAACAGGTAGAAATTATCATTATATCGGATTCGGATACTGAAACATCGGAAACAGCCGAAACTAAATCACTTAAAAAAAATCTTTCAATTATATTTGAAAAATACAACGACGTAAAACCCTTTAAAAATATAGATCCGCCGGATTGGGAAAAGGAAATACGAAATGAGTGGCAGAATTCTGCTGGATAGCAACATCATTATCTATTTGTCAAAAGGCGAATTAGACAGAAATAGGGTGGGCATGAAATGCCCACCGCTTTATCTTCAAAAAAAACTGGACTGGGCATTTCATGCCGATTCAACTATCAGTTGCTTTTAACCATAGTCTTATCATAAAGGCAGACAGAACTAATGATTCCACTATAACGATTCCCAATATCAAAAAACTAATAGGATACCATAATAATAGAATTATAGTATAAAAAAAATTATCAAAAATTTCTTTTAATATGCCGATATCAAAGTCAGTTTATACCTGCAAATATTTAGAAACTGCCTTTACAGCCTCTTCTTTTGATTTGACTATCAACAAGTCAAAACTGAAACCCGCACCCGCCTGCGTCCATCTCTTAGCCGATAACTGTGTTACAGGAAGTTCCGAATCAATAGTAACAATTGCACGCAGCCCCGCCTTTGCATAGCCGGGGAACAGACTGTTTTCAATCCATTTCTGATTTTCTTCCAGCACAACACCCTTTGCCTTTGAGACATCTATTACAATAATTTTTGCTCCTTTGCGAACCTCTTCCAACTGTCGTTCACAGCACTCCCGGACAATATTCTGGTCAAACAGATTTTTCCATAAAACATATATGACCCCGTTTTCAGGTTTATAATTGACCTTCACATAGCCCTCTTTCATATAGATCGTGCTGCTCATGGCTCCCCCGCTTCTTTGTAGCTGTTCAGATTAAAAGTCATAACCATCCGGATGTGCAGAATGCCACTTCCACGCACTTTCGATAATGTCTCTCAAATGGGGATAGCGAGGCGTCCAGCCCAATTCCTCCCGGATATGGCTGCTGTCGGCAATGAGAATATCCGGGTCTCCGGAACGCCGGGGCCCGATTTCGACAGGAATCGGATGCCCGGTGATTTCACGAGCGGTACTAACAACTTCCATAATGCTGCAGCCCTTGCCGTTGCCGAGATTATAGCTTCTGCTTCCTTTATCTAAGGCATTCAGCGCGAGAATATGAGACTGGGCAATATCTGTGACATGGATATAGTCACGGATACAGGTTCCGTCCGGCGTTTTATAGTCATTCCCGAAAACCGTGAGTTTATCGCGTCTGCCCTGTGCCACCTGCAAAACAATGGGAATGAGATGAAGTTCCGGCTCATGATGTTCGCCTCTTTCTTCGCTTGCCCCTGCTGCATTGAAATAACGCAGCGAGGCATATCGCAGCCCGTAAATTTTCTCAAACCAGTGCAGATACCGTTCAATGATATATTTTGACTCGCCGTAAGGACTTCCCGGAACAATCCGCTCCGTGGCTTTGATAGGAATCTGCTCCGGCGAGTCAAAGAGATTGGCGGAAGACGAGAGAATAAACTTCCGCACACCGTGACTAATTGCTGATTCCAATAAATTCAATGCGTTCAACACATTATCCCGCAGATACAGAAAAGGCTTATGCATGGATTCGCCAACGAGCGTATGAGAAGCAAAGTGCATGACCGCATCAATATCATATTGCTCAAACAGGGAATCAACAATAATCGTGTCTTTCAGGTCGCCTTTGAGAAACAGTGCATCGGGATGGACAGCCTGTCTATGCCCCTGACAAAGATTGTCAAGCACAATGACAGATTCCCCTGCCATGACAAGTTGTTCTACGGCAACGCTGCCGATATAGCCCGCGCCGCCTGTCACCAGAATATTCATCGCCTTACTCCTTTGAGAAGTGGGGACACGACGGCGGCGTGTCCCTACAAATATGAGGTTTTTTTTAAATTCAGCAGAATTCGGAAGGACACGCCGCCGGCGTGTCCCTACGCATGTTATCCTTTGAGAGAAAATTTATCTGCAATGACGTTGTAATAGGCATTTTCCGAAACAGAACCCCAATGTTGACGCCTTTCTTTTGCCGGTCAGGATTGATTCGTCGCCCATTTTCTTATCAGTTCTTTTTCCGAATCTGACAGCCGGGCATTCGGATGAGCCAGTCTGTAAATAAACAAAGGCATCTCATTTTCCGATACTTCCTTCCAGATTTTGCCTTTCAAATGCTCCTGACCTTTTGCAGACAGATTATTCCACACAGAAAAATTCATATATTCTCTGCCTTTGCTGACATCGCCGACAAGAAACCACGATACAGGCGCAATATTGCCGTACCAGGGCCATTTTGTTTCATTGGAATGGCAGTCGTAGCACGAGCGTCTGAGAATCTGATAAAGGTCCGAAGCTACAGAGATTTCGGCGGTCACCGGCGGATTTGTTTTTTCAACCGGAACAAACTGAATCGCAATTCCTGTCACCGCCGCGGCAATAAATCCCGTCATCACGATTTTTTTCAGCTTTTTCATATCCATGAAAAGCCTTTCGGATAAGCAAGAAACCTTAAAGACTTATAACTTTTTACGGTGGAACAGGCATTTCTGCCTGTTCATGAAAAAGGTCAGACAGAAATGTCTGACCCACCGAATGTTATAATTCGTTATGGTCGGTCGCTTACTGTCAGGGACAAAGCGGTTTGGCATCTTTCAGTCCGCTCAGATATTCAATCACCTTTGCCGCTTCGGCTTCGTCCAATTTTGCGCCGCGTTCCTTCATCCGGTCAACGATTTTCTTCCATTCTTTGGCATCTGCCTTGCCGATTTCGGAACAGGTCCGTTTTACATCGTGGCATTCCACGCATTTCGCTTTGATAACAGAGGCAACATCTTCTTTTTACACAGCTTTCTCATCGGCAGAAAAGAGAGCCGGAACACATATAGCGGCAAGAAAGACCGCTGCCAATACTGCAACTATCTGTTTTTTCATACGCTTGATCTCGTTAATTTCAGGTTGATGTCTGAGTGTGTGAAAAACACACTCTCTTATGTTTCGATATTTATCTGTTAATGAAACAATTGTCAATGTTTTGCTTTTAAAAATATGGTCTGATTTTTTTTATGTTGATATCGCTATGAGTTACGCAGTTACAGTGCAAAAATTTCATTTTTGCATTCCGGAACCTGCCTGCTGTCCGGCATTAGGAAATACGGAAAACATATTCTTTTTCCAAAATCCTGTTGACAAACAGATTCAACTATTATATACTGTTCAGAAAGTCGGCTGTTGAAAATTCGACCCGCGTTTATATGTTAAAAAAATGCAAAAGACACTTCAAGGAGGGAGCTATGTCATCCAAAGCGCAATTCATAGAAGATAAAAACGTCATCGTTTATGAACATCTTGTCGTGAATGAAAAAGTTCTTACAAGTATTGCAAACCACTTGGCAACTCCTCATAATCCCCAAGCAAGGCAGGAAATGGACACCAAGCTTGCTTCGCTTATCGAAGAGGTTGAAAAGAAATATGACAGGCCTGACCTCAAGGAGCAAATCAAGCTGATTTATCTCTTTCTCATGGAAGGAACGAGGGGTTTAGTTACCGGAACTTTGCGTGAACGCAATCAGGAAGAAAAAATCAAAGAAGCTTTTGACAAATATAAAAGCTGGACTTCCGACTTTCCGGAAGTCAAGGTTCTGGGAATTGAGGAATTGGGAGAAATTCTTACAAGGGTTGAAATCAACAATGCCAACCTGAAGCATCAGGATTTTCTGCTCGGTGAAAACAAAAAATGGGGATATGATACGCCTAAAATCGCTTCTGCTTTTATTCAACTGGCAAGGCGCAAATACGAGCGTCAGGAAATGTTCATACGTCTTGATAATGACGTTGAACCTCACGGCCAAGGTATCAAATACCTGAAAGGTGTGTATTATGATCTGATAACCGATTCCAAAAACAGGCAATTCTGTTTCTCGTGGAATTATTTCTCAGAGCCGGTCACCCAAAGTCATCCGATACAAGGACCGAGCTATGACAAGCTTTTCAATCATTTTGTGAATTCCTATTCCATAAGAGTTACCTTTTTCGGCGATCCTTCCTGTTTATGCCAATACGGGCATGATCTGATGACCGGGAAGCTTTTCTGCACAGATAGAGCAACGCCGGATGACGCATGTAACACGCCGTGCAGACTGAACATTATCCACACCAAGTTTTTTATTGATCTGTTTCAGGCGGGAAAATGGGGATCGAATCTCAAAGACCCGATTTCAGGCGCGGGGCTGTGTTTCAGCGCGGATTCCCTCAAAGCCATACCGCCCTGGTGCAATACCGATGAAATGATCACATGGATTGACGACATGGCAAAATTCGAGATGATGAAGATTTATTACGGTTCGGATTTCGAAGATAAAAAAGCCCTTCTTTCGGATCATTATATCACAGGCTTTCCGCAAGACCGTCATCCCAAGCCCTTTGATCACGGAAATGTGAAATGGGCGGTCAATGTGTATGCAGACCGGCTGCTTATGGGCTGTATTTTTGCTTTTGCGCTCAATCCGGCAAAATACGATCCGGCATTCAAGCAAGGATATGCCCATATTCTCAGGGAAAAAGAATACGGCGCAGCAATCGAGCAATGGACGCGGATCAGAGACGTCTTGTTCAACTCGGCTCAAAACCATATCCGCATGGTGCTTCAGGATTGGTATTACTATTTCTGTGAAAAATCAAATCCTGCACCTACGGGCTATATCCCTTCCGCTCATGTTCCGCATGGATTTGTTCCCGTACCGGCAAATCATTTTTTCAATGCTTATGTGATCAAACAACTGCTTTTGCT